>DAHVEJ010000250.1 GCA_027313145.1 Phycisphaerales bacterium
AGTATACACCGGCGAATCTCGCATTGCAATGTTATTTTGGAATCACACTACTAGGTAAGGCGTTGCGGTATGAAATTGCACCGTCGGCAAATTATGTCAAAGCCATGCAATGGCTCAAGCGAGCCGCCGCGCTTGGTGACGGTGCCGCTATGTACAATATTGGCGTGTTGTATGAAAGAGGAAAAGGCGTACCACAGGACTATCTTAAAGCAAGAAATTGGTATAGTCGGGCTGCTGGTTATGGGGATGTGGATGCGATGTTTAACATCGGCGTCCTCTACGCTTATGGCCAAGGCGCACCACAGGACTATATCAGAGCCAAGAATTGGTATAACCAAGCTGCCGCACTTGGAGACGACCTGTTCAGCGTCGGCATGCTCGAAGAAAAGGGTTCTGGCGTACCACAGGATTATGATTATAGCGACGCCATGGATTGGTGGCGCAGGGCCGCCGCATCCGGATCAGCGAGGGCGATGTACAATATCGGAGTGCTCTATAGTATCTACGGCAAGGGTCCAACTGGCGAGTCGAATTATCATTACGAGTATGCCAAGGCGATGGTATGGTTTCAGAAGGCCGCCGCCCTTGGCAATGGTTCTGCCATGGATGCTATTGGCGTAGCTTACGCCAACGCCCAAGGTGTGCCGCCGGATTATGTAAAAGCGATGGGTTGGTATCGCAAGTCTGCGGCGCTCGGCAACACGGATGCGATGTGCAACATCGGCGTGCTTTATGGTAACGGTCAAGGCGTGCCGCGGGATAATGCCAAATGTATGAGGTGGTATCGCAAGGCGGCTTCGCTGGGTGACGTGCAGGCGATGTTCAGTATCGGTGCCATGTGCGACAACGGTGACGGCGTAGATTTTGCCAAGGCCATGGAGTGGTGGCGTAGAGCCGCAGCTGCCGGATCGGCGAGAGCCATGTACAATGTCGGCAGGCTCTATGGGAAAGGCCAAGGCGCACCACGAAATTACGCTGAGGCAATGGAGTGGTATCGGAAGGCGGCCGCACGTAGCAATGACGAGGCCATTTTCAACATCGGCTGGCTCTATGACCATGGCTGCGGCGTGCCGCAGGATTATACCAAGGCGATGGCGTGGTGGCGGAAGAGCGCGGCGGCAGGGGACGGGTTGGCGATGTGCGGAATCGGCACTCTTTACGCCAATGGCCAGGGCGTACCGCAAGTCTACACCAAGGCCTTGGAGTGGTACCGGAAGAGCGCGACAGCGGGCGACGGGGAAGCGATGTTACGCATCGGCGAGCTTTACGCCAACGGCCGAGGCGTACCGAAGGATTATGCCAAGGCGAGGGAGTGGTATCAGAAGGCCGCGCACTCCGGCGATCCATATGCCGCTGCGGCAGCGGAAAAGGCCGCCAAAAAACTGCCAGCGCGGAATTAACTGGCTTTCTTGGCGGTTGGTGCGGGATTAAAACCGAATGAGAACTTCTTTTAGGAGGAACAGCGAAACCGTGACGTGGCTAATATTGGCAGGGGATGGTGTTCAGCGCAGGATAATTAGATGGCTCGAAAACCACGCTATTGTCCTGGCGGATATGTATACCGTGTGTTGAAACGACCGGCGCGGCGTATAGCTTTATTTCGCCGGGATAAACACCATGCCGCGTTCGAGCGTGTGATGTTGGATGCTTACCCATACGCGGGCCTTAAGGCGAATGATGTCGGCAGGTCCGGCAGGCCGCTGGCTGGAGCTTGAGCAATGAACCGCATCGGTAAACGCTGCCCAGACGAAGCGGGAATTAAGCCAGTTGAACGTAAGCGAAAACCGAGGTTGACTTTACGGCGGGGACCTGAGGATGGACAAGGTTGGAAGCCGATTGCCGCTGGTGTCCTAAATGGCTAAACTTGGCGCGGCGTAGTTCAAGGGGATGGGCATGGACAATCGCATATTGAAATGCGGGACGGGCGGGAAAAAAAACGAATTGAATTTCGCTTACCGGCGCATTACCTGGCGGCGACATCTGCCGGGCCTGAATCGCGGAGAGCTGACATGCGTCGCGGGGACTGTGCGCTCTCTTGGGGAGCGTTTGCGTTGCTCTGGCTGGTGGCGGTTTTCCCACTGGTTCCGGCTGCCAGTGCGGCTACTGCACGACATAGGATTCCGGATTCAGCGGTCAGCATTCACCTCGTTGAAACACGGCGACTGCCGAAGGAGGCTTTACACGCGACGCCGCAGCCCTGTCTCACCGGGACATGGGTTCCGGGAACTGATGATTTTCTGATCGCGGGATCGCACCGCTTTAGCGCTTCTGGGGCGCGAAAATTGTTCCTTTGGAACACCCGCACGCATCGGGTTACACAGCTAATTAATGTCCCAGCGATTGTGAAGATACTAAACAAAGGCTTGGGTGGTCGAAAGGACTTTGCGGCGCGTGGAAGGGCGAAGCCGGGACGGAGCAACGGGTGGGGGCTTGGTGGGCTGCAATTCAACAAGGGTAAACTCGTCACCATATTCCAAAACACGATTGGCCCTGCCCCAATCCGGAATTTCGCGGGCCAAGTTCCACCTGGTATCACGGCGACAAATAGGCACCCCAATCCATTTGGAGGAAACCATGACCGGACGACGCTACGTGTGCTTGCCTGGCGGGTGGAGCGGAATCCATTCAGGGTGGTTGGAGATCCGGTGGCGGGCGGCGTGGAACTGCCGTCGACCACCAGCGGCCACGTTCGCTACATTTCCTTCCCCATCGCGATATTTGACATTGCCACGGGCCGGCGGTTCGCGGAAGGCGGGCGTCTCCGGTCGCCGCCCTGGTGCCCGTTTGCGTCGCCAACCGGGTCCGGCTTGGGTTGGCTGGCGCAAGTAGTGGTCGGTGGGGGCCCCGGATTGATTTCTGGAGACAACATTCTGCGCTTTATGCCGGTGTCCAATGCTAGAAGGGCCGTTGCGTGGAAGGGCCGTGGCCATCGAGTCACGCCCCTAAAACCCCACGACACAGAGATGATTCGGGTTCGGCGGATACGGATTCCCGAGCTTAACCCCAGGGCGATTTTGCGACAGGCGACGTTCTCCCCCCACGGCGGCAGGATATTCGTGATCGCCCAACTGCCGTTCAGTGCCAATGTCAGGAGCGGGCGCTCGGAAATTGCTGAGGTGTCGCCCGTTACGGGCCGCGTTACGCGTATGTTGGCGTTGGGCCCGCCCGGTGCGGCGCTTGCTCCCACGGTTTCCCCGGATGGCCGATTGCTTGCGGTATGGCTACTTCACCAAGATCGTCGGAAGCATCTTCACTTTCGGTTACTGCTGCTGGATACCAGCACGCTGAAAGTTATTGCTTCTTGCCGCGCGCCCCGCGACGTGATTACCGGGCTGTATTTTTCTCCGACCGGTACGAAGATCGCGGCAGTTGGAAACAAGGCGATCTATCTTTTTCAAATAGGGTTCCACTAATCTCGGGCCCGGGGAGTGGAACGGGGGGTAACTGTTTACCGCTCCACGACAGGGGGGCAAGTTCAGGGGAGCCGACCAGAACGTTGGTAAGCAGGCCGGGATTATTTCCGGCCCAGGCATTCGAAGGGGGAGTCTTGATCGCTTGAAATCCTGGGCCGCCGGGGACTGACGGGCCGTGCGTAACATCGCACATCAGTGCCGCCGTGGCTCTGGCTCCCCGTTCACTGCGGCTTCCGCCAGTGCAATACCTCCGCTGGCCAGCCACGGGAACGCCCTTAACACCACGGCATAACCGGCTATATTTATTGCCAGTTTCTGCGTGAACCGGTAACGAATATGACTGACGCACAGGCTATGGAGGGTAATCTCCGGACTTACAACAATTCCGCCAGCCATTCCACGGGGTGAAGGGCTTTTCGTCCGGCGGCATGTTGAATTTGGTGTCGGCAGGAGGTCCCTGGCGCAAGAATTACCGCTTCCGGCGGTGCCTGGCGAATCGGATCAAATTCACTTTGACCGAAGATTTTCATGGATAATTCATAATGATCCTGCGTGTAGCCGAATCCGCCGGCCATGCCACAGCATCCCGTGTCCAAAATTTTTGCCTGGCCATCGGACAGGCTTTGCAAGAGTTTGCCATCTTGCTGGGTTCCCCACAGGGCTTTGCCATGGCAGTGGCCATGGAATAAAACCGGGGCGGTCGTGTGGCGCGTCCACTTGGGGCTTACCGGGTGGCTTTGCCAGCGCTGCTGTACAAAATCGGTCGGTGAGATCGCTTTTTTCTTTAATTCTCCCAGCACTTCCGCCGGGCCGATACCTTTGAAATGCTGCCAATCATCAATCATCGCGCTAAGGCATGAAGGTTCGCACACCACGATGGCGGCAACATCAGGATCCATTATTGCGGGAGTCAGTTGGGACAATGTCTGGCGGATACTCTGGTGGGCGCTTTGCAATAAGCCGTTGGAAATCGCCGCTCTTCCGCAACAGCCGTGATTCATCATTTCCACCTGATAACCCAGGCTTTGCAACACGCGCGTGGCGGCAGCACCAATGTGCGAGTCATTATAAGTTGTAAAGCAGTCCGCAAAAAGCAGCACCCTGGGGCCATGCGCCGGGTTGCCATTTTGCAGCTTTTGGTGAAAGAGTTTGTGCAATGGGGTGGAAAATGCGGGCAGTTCCCGTTGCGGTGCCAAACCCAGCAGATAATTCATCACCGCTCTTGCCGGCGGCATGTTTTGCGCCCAATTGGCAAAGCCGGGCAGGATTGATCCCAGGCGGTTAAGTGTGCGGATGTTGCCAAATGTGCCGGCCGCCAGAGCCGGGCGGATTTCCCGGTAACGCTGTGCCAGATATTCAGCCTTGAGCCGGGCGATATCCACGCTGCTAGGGCACTCGGTCTTGCAAGCTTTGCAGGAAAGGCACAGATCAAGCGTTTGGAGGGTTTCGCTATCCGTCCAATTGGGGCGATCGGATGTCCCAAGAATACTGGCACGCAACGCATTGGCTCTTCCGCGCGGTGAATGCCGCTCATCCAGCGTGGCCCGGTAGGATGGACACATGGTGCCACCGGAAGTTTTCCGACAAAACCCCGCCCCGT
>DAHVEJ010000251.1 GCA_027313145.1 Phycisphaerales bacterium
TGGCCCGCCCCCTTCATTGGTCATTGATCTTTGATCATTGATGCTAGCCACAGCTACGCGATGAAGATCGTTCGTTGTGTCTTCGTGCCTTTGCGGTGAAATTGTTTTGTTGTTATTCATTATTCATTACTCGTTATTAAAAGCTTTTTGTTTCCATCCTCATTTTTACTCATTACTCATCACTCATTGATCAGTGATCATTGTTACAGGCTCACCGTCGTTACGTACACGTATATCAGCGGGCTAGCAGTCTGACCAATTGCGGCGGGGGCGTAGATTATGGTGTTGTCGCCCATTGCCGTTAGCTCCGGGTTCGGCGTCGCCGAGCTTTGAGGTATGCCGGTTATCGTAACTTCATTGGTGTTGGGGTCAACGATTTCACGGAACACTTGCCCCGTTGTGAAATCTACACCCAAGGATCCGATGGGCATTGCTGGCGATCCTCCACCGATGATGATGCTACTAATAGTACCCGAGTACAGTTGCGGATATGCCGAATCCGTGTAGGTGGCGTTCTGCGGATACGGCGTCATGGGCACCAGGGTGGTGGGAGGTTTTGGCGTCGCGAACAAGTTGCTCGCGTCGCCCTTGTTGAAGACAAAAACGAAGATGGTGTATTGGTTGGCCTGCATTCCCGGGAATGTGCCGCTGGAACCAGCGGTGCTAGGGCCGTATGTCCCGGTGGTATACGTTGCGGGCAGGATCAGAGCGCTCCAGTAGTAGCTGCCCTGCGGTGGGGTTGTGAACGCAAACGGAATCGGTGCAGGGTTCGCGTTGGGGTAAGGCGACGGACTGCCGAAGTCGTAGCAATAGGGGCCGAGAAAGCCACCGCTTGGGACCAATCCAATCAGGCCCTGGGCCTGGATCTGCGCGACGGCATTTTTCGCGATGACCTGGGCGACGGAGGTTTGGGCGTCCTGGGCGGTCCATTTGGCGGCCACGGGAAAAACCGCGGCGATCATGATCAGGCCGATGCTTAATACGAAGATGGCGATGAGGATCTCGGCCAGACTGAATGCGGCGCGGCGGCGGCGCGACGAGGTTACGGGGCACAGGTTACAGGTTACAGGGGAGCGCGGCTGCTGCCGCGAGGAGTTAGGAGTTAGGAGATAGGAGTTAGAAGAATAGGGAGCCGCTGCGCTTGCTGGGAGCGCGGGTGTCCCCACCCGCCCTTGACTCTGTGGCCTCTGTGGCCCGCCCCCTTC
Source organism: Phycisphaerales bacterium (assembly GCA_027313145.1). Taxonomy (GTDB): domain Bacteria; phylum Planctomycetota; class Phycisphaerae; order WQYP01; family WQYP01; genus JAMDCX01. Next base: position 1,206 of record DAHVEJ010000251.1, read on the forward strand.
ATTGATCATTGATATTTGGTCATTGTTGTTAGCCACAGCTACGCGCTGAAGATCGTTCGTTGTGTCTTCGTGCCTTTGTGGTGAAATTATTTTGTTGTTATTCATTATTCATTACTCATTATTAAAAGCTTTTTGTTTCCATCCTCATCTTTACTCATTACTCATTACCCGTCGAGTTCCGTCCCGGCTAACATTCCCGGTAGGATCCCGGCGCGCCGGGACCGGCTCGCGCCTCTTCCTGTCCCCCGTAACCCATAACCTGTAACCTATCGTGGTCATTGAATCACGTTCCCCGTATACGTACTGATCATCGTAATATCGCTGTTGGAGGCCAGGTACGTGCCGGGCGAAACGCCGCCGGGCAGCGGGTTGGGCCAGTTCGCGGGTTCATACAGGACAAATCCGGGGGCGCTGGGGCCGAAATGATTAGCACCCGGGCTTCCGGCCACGGGACCGTTCCACCATGGAACCGCGCCGCCGCCCGGCGCGTCAATTTGTTCCGGTTCCTGCAGGATCATGGAACTTAAAATAGTCAGGTGACCGTTGCCGTCGAAGACAATGGCACGCAGCGGGGCGGCGGTATTGCCTGACCCCAGCGCCCAGGCGGTGTTATTGGGCTGAGACGCCGTAACAGTGGCACCGCTGAATGCCGGTAATTGCTGCGGCGGCATGGCAAAGCCGCTATCGGAGTTGTAAACGCCATAGCTATTGGATGTCCCCACGAGGGTCGCGACGTAAACTCCCTTGGGTAAATATTGTACCGATTCCTGTGGCATGGGCTGAAAATAGGTGGTCGAAGACGGGCTGCCGGATTGGCCCGGCGATGCCTGTTCATACGCATACGCGCTTTCGGCGGTGTGGCCGGGTTCTTCAAAAAATATCAGGGCCACATCGGTGTGGTTTTGGATGGCCAGGGTGCGGGCACCGGCCACGGCCGCGGAGAGCTGATTCTGCGCCTGAACCATGTTGTTGCCGGCAAATAGCGCAGCGAACGCCGGAATGGAAATAGCCGCGACGATGACCATAATCGCCAGCACGGTGAGAAGCTCGACCATCGTAAACGCGGAGCGGCGGGACGAGGTTACAGGGGACAGGTTACAGGTTACAGGGCGGCGCGGCTGTTGCCGCGAGGAGTTAGAAGAATAGGGAGTCGCTGCGCGACGGTGAGGCGCAACGGGCAACAGTTTATCCCGGCGCGGCGGGAAACAACGATCAACGAACAACTTGTTCGGTGATTCTGCATTCTGGGTTCTGGATTCTGGATTCTGGAACATATTCATCACAATACCTTCATTACTTTTTAAGGTCGCGCCAGGCGATCATCTCATTAAGGCCGCCAGGCCGTCTCATTAAGGCCCAACGTGGGCCGTCTCATTGAGCGACGCTGCGGGCGTCGCGCTACTGTCCTCCATAAACCAGGCTGTCGCCGCCGTAGGCGGCTTGCGATGGGCCGGGGGCTACCAACAGGTAGCTGTTGCGGCCAGTGATGTTTCCGCCGGATGCGTCGTTGGTTCCGGTTTTGTCGCCGATAAGTTGGAAGAATGAGTTCGCAGCAGTGGGCGGGGATCCCATCGTCTGTGTTCCCGATGGCGGGCTTTGCGGATCGTCGCCGCTGCAAAATACACCGGCACCAGGCGTGGCTCCGAATATCTGGCTAGTGGAAGGCGAAGTTGTCGCCGAAAAATAGAGGATCGGCAGCGGAACGCCGGCGGTGGGCGGGAAATCGCCGGAGAAGTAATAGTTATTACCGGTACCCGGTGTAATGTTTTGGGCATTAACCGGCATATAAGGACCATAGACTTTTTTGTACGGATGCATGGCGAAGCCAGCGGTGTTGGGAAATCCGCTGCCCGTCCCCGTGCCCGTGTAGCCGGGGCCTGATGCAGGGTAGCCATCCGCGACGCCGGGCAGATAACCCAGCAGGCATTCGGCGAGGTACTCGTCCGCATTACCACTTGGAATCCCGCCGCCCGGAGCGCTCGGGTATAGGTAGCCACCCGCTGGGGCATAGCACAAATCCGAATCGGGGTACATATTAAAATCGGAATGATAGACGCTAAGGGCCTGACCAATGGCGGCCAAATCGCCTTGGGTGGCGCTGCTGTACGCGTAGCGTTCCGCCAGAATGGCCGCGGGAACCAATATCGCGATCAGCAGAACAATGATGGAAAGCACGACGAGAATCTCGATCAATGTAAACGCGGCGGCGCGTTTACATTGATCAATGAAACGTCCCGGCTCGCCGGGACTTAATGAGACGGCCTTCGGCCTTAATGAGACGCGACGCTGCGCTTCGCTTAATGCTATAGGATTCAGAATGTTTATTTCATTATGCATTGCATTACCTTCATTATTTTTTAAGGTCGCGCCAGGCGATCATCTCATTAAGGCCGCCAGGCCGTCTCATTAAGGCCCAACGTGGGCCGTCTCATTGAGCGACGCTGCGGCGTCGCGCTACTGTCCTCCAAACACTACGATGTCGTCGGATGTTGGTATGGGGACGTTCGGGTAGGTGTAGCCGGCTGTGTTGAACCCGTAAAAATGATCGGCACCGGCGCTGATCATTACGAAATCGCCTTGGACTGGGTATCCCTGCGTATTGGCGGCGGTGGGAGAGTAGGGCACCGCGGAGGTTCCAGCGAGGGCCTGATTCACCACGGTGTTGGCAAAAAAGTTAAGAGCGTCGGCATATTTCGAGTAGTAGCAGGATTCATTTGGCCCCCCTGTGTACTGCGGGTAGTCAGTGCCAGCACCGTTTTTCACGATCAGGGCCGGCAGGGCACCGGTCGTCCCAGCGCCGCTGTCGGTGTAAGGAAGGTTATCGCCCAGATAATACGCGGCACCACCGCCGGCGATCGTGGCCGAATCCAGTGCCACCGGGTAGCCCGTTGCTCCGGGCATGCCGGGGTTTTTGCGGTAATACAAAATGGGCAGGCCATCGGGGTAGGCGTCATAAAGCGTGGGCAGCCAGGTGGATGCCGCTCCCGCGGTTACCGGCGCGGTGGTTGCCAGGCTGGGTGGTTCCGGCAGTAAATCAACCGACTGAGGATTAAAGAAAGCAGCTTTCTGCACACCGCCGTTGCCGTAATCAATGGGGCCGCTGCCGAGGGGGTTGGTGACCCAGAATCCGCTTCCGCCGTTGTCGTCAGCGCCAACCAAGTCGCTTACCTGAACGTAGCCGCTGCTGCCGAGTTGGGCCGCATTCGGCTGCACGTTATACATCGTACCCATCAGGCCGATGAGCATGTTCTGTGTGCCGGTAATCACACCACCGGCGTAGGTAACTCTCTGCTGCGAAATATCAGCTTCGCTGAAGGGGCCGGGGTAGGCGTTGAAGGTGGCTTCGTAGCTTAAGCAGGCGGAGCTGATGGCGGACATTTCTTCCTGCGTGGCGGTGCCATGGGCTTCCGAGAGAATCTTGGACAACGCGGGCAGCAAAATAGCCATGAGAATGGCGATAATACTGATCACCACCAGGAGTTCAATAAGGGAGAACGCGGCACGCCGCCGCGGCGGCGGCGGCGAGGAGGTTACAGGGGACAGGGGACAGGTTACAGGGTTGAGCGGCTGATGCCGCGAGGAGTTAGAAGAATTGGGAACCGCTGCGCGGGCGTAATTTGTGGGGCGGGCATCTTGCCGGCATTTGGGGCAGGCGGGACGCCTGCGGTACGCGGCGCGGCGTTGCAGCCGCTCAGTGATCAATCCCGGCGCGCCGGGACTGAACAATATTTGCGGAGTTCCTTTATTATTGATCCGTGATCTGTGATCCGTGGTCATTGTAATGTAG
>DAHVEJ010000252.1 GCA_027313145.1 Phycisphaerales bacterium
GATGGCTGCCAAAAATCATGCCGTCGCAACCCGGCGATTACTCGGACAGGCTCCTGGCCCTGATTACCCCTATTTTGCGGAGTTTTTAGGCTCGCCCGGAAACATTGCCACACCCCAACCTTCAGGCTTATCTTCGGGGCATTGACATATTTCGTGAAAACTTTACAATTTGTAGTTTTCGGGCATGGCGGAAACCCGGGGTCTAAGTGTAAGAATCCCAGGCGTCACCCACTGATGAGTAGTATTTACTAGATTGAGTAGATTATGACAGCAACAGCCAATCCAACCCGTCATCGCATCGCCAAGTCGGCGGGGCGTACCACCTTGGCCCGTGTCGGACACACGGATAATCGCTGGTATATTGTTGATGCCGCCGATCAAACCCTCGGCCGCCTGGCCAGCAAAGTTGCCACCCATCTCATGGGGAAACATAAAGCCACCTACACGCCCACCGTGGATGTCGGCGATTACATTATTGTCATCAACACCAGCAAAATTAAAGTGACAGGCCGCAAGCTGGATCAACGCGAATATGATTATTACACGTATTATCCCGGCGGCCACAAAGTAAAGCCCCTGCGGGATTTGCAGAATCGGCACCCCGAAACGGTGTTTGAATTGGCGGTGCGCCGCATGATGCCCAAGACCACCATGGGCGTGAAAATGTTCACCAAGCTCAAATGCTTTAAGGATGATAAGCATCCGCACGCGGCCCAACGGCCGGCCGTGCTCAAATTTTAAATCAGTAAACCAATAGACACGTCCCGGTTTGCCGGGATAACCTGAAAACAGAGGCGAATAGAACATGACTGAAACGACATCATCATCCGCAGCGCCGGCTATTAAACCCCGCGGCGTTATTACGGCCGGCGGAAGAACCTATTATTTGGGCACCGGCCGCCGCAAGAAATCCGTCGCCCGTGTCCGTCTGGTGGCGGGACAGGGTAAATTTATTGTCAATGATCGTCCGCTGGATTCCTTTTTTACGGAATCCCGTGATCGCACCATGGTCAACGCACCCCTGGTGTCCGCCAATCTGGCCGGGTCCATGGATGTGCTGGTGAATGTGCATGGCGGCGGCCATACGGGGCAGTCTGGGGCCATTCTGCAGGGCCTGGGACGGGCTTTAACACTGTATGATGCCACGTTACGCAAGTCCATGCAGGACGGCGGATTCCTCACACGCGATAGCCGCATGAAAGAGCGTAAGAAATACGGTTTACGTGGTGCCCGTAGAGCATACCAGTTTAGTAAACGGTGATCTCTATTTGACGACCCAATACCGATCTTTATCTGTTTTAATGCCCATTTATAATGAGTCGCGCACGCTGCGCACCATTGTGGGCCGGGTGCTCTCGGCACCATGTCCGATTCCCATTGAACTCATTTGTGTTGATGATTGCAGCCGCGATAATTCGTGGGAAATTCTGCAGGATCTTGCCGCAACGGATCCACGCGTGCGGATTTTCCGGCATGAAAAAAATGCCGGCAAGGCGGCGGCCATTCATACCGCGATCACCCACATCACCGGCGATATTGTCCTGATTCAGGATGCGGATTTGGAATATGATCCGCGGGATTTTTCAGCCCTTTTGGCCCCCATCATGGAAGGCAAGGCCGATGCCGTGTTTGGTTCCCGATTCGCTTTTTCGGGCCAGAGACGCGTGCTGCTGTTCTGGCATGCGGTGGCCAATCGAATTTTAACCCTCCTGACCAATATGTTTCTCGATCTGAATTTAACGGATATGGAAACCTGCTACAAAGCGGTACGCGCTGATATTCTGCTGCAAACCCCGTTGCGGGCGCAGCGCTTTGGCATTGAACCGGAAATTACCGCACGCCTGGCGCAATGGGGAATCCGCATTTATGAAGTGCCCATCAGTTATCATGGCCGCACGGCTGCCGAAGGGAAAAAAATAGGCTTCAGGGACGCCATTGAGGCCTTAACCACGCTGATACGGTGTTGCTTTCTTGATACCCGCTTCACCACCAACGACGAATATTTTCTTCTGCAGACCTTTCGCCGAACGCGGCGCGTGTGCCGCTGGGATTTTAATAAATTTCAACCCTTTATCGGTTCGCGCGTCCTGGAAACCGGCTGCGGTATTGGCAATTTTGCTGAATTATTGTTGGATCGCCCGCGGCTTATCTGCGTGGATGAAAATGAGTTCTTTGTGGAAATGACCCGGCGGCGCTTTGGTCACCTGGAAAATATCCGCGTGTTACAGGCGGATATTACGGACCCCAATGCCCAGGGCAATTTGCGCGATGAACGCATTGATACCGTTGTATGCCTGAATATTCTGGAACATGTTGAGGATGAAACTTTAGCGCTCCAGCGTTTTTACGATCTGCTGGAGCCTGGTGGAAAACTCATTGTCCTGGTACCCGCCAATCCCGCATTGATGAGTCCCTGTGATCAGTCGCTGGGGCATCGCCGTCGCTACACCCGGCAATCCCTGCAAGCGCTTATGACAAACGCAGGGTTTCATGTCCGGCATATTTCACAATACAACACGGTCGGGGCCTGGGCCTGGCGCTTTAATAAATGGCGGGGACGAGCTGAATTAACCGCCCGCCAGATCAAACTTTTCCAGTGGCTGCTTCCGGTGGTAAAAGCAGTGGACGCCATGAACCTCGGCGGCGGACTAAGCATCCTCGCCATCGGAGAGAAATAAAAAAAGGTACCTGACACCTTTTGTAAAAAGGTGTCAGGTACCTTTAATTTGGAAATAGTGCGTTATTGGTAACTGCCGGCCGGTGTCGGGCACCGGGCGATCAGCTCTTCCTCTTCAGCATGGCAAACATCGAGCCGGCCAGCAGAATGGCGATGGCGGTCGGCTCGGGCACGGTGACTGGATCAACAAAATTCCAGGCCAACGCATAAGTTTCTGAATTGGATATCAGATTACTTCCGCCCAGCATTTCCACCGCTAGATCATACTGGCCCGGGGCCAGAGTGCTCATGCCCAAGGCGGAATTAACGTTGATCTGTTGCAGATTATCCAACATGCTGGTGCTGCTGGCGACCTGCTGTCCGGATGAATTGAGCAAAAATAGCAGCAGGTGATTTATTCCGCTGGCCTGATAATCTTTATTCCATGTCAGCGTGGCGGTCAAATCCCAACTGTTGACGGATGTTCCCGGCAGATTAAAGTCATAATTTTCCACCGCATTTTTGCTGGAAGACGCGGTAATGGAAGCCAGATTCCATCCGCTTGTCGCCGCGATGGTTGGCCCCGCGAAGCTGGCCGCCGGTGCGGCGGTGACATTGCTGGATAGACCGCTGATCGAAGCACTGGTGGCCGCCGAATAAGTGTGTTCACCGCCGGCGAGATTTTCATAGGAATTATAGACATTGACCATGCCCGCACCGTAACGCGGATCCAGCGGTGTGGTGGCGTTGGCGGTAGTGGCGTTGTAGGTGTAGGTGCCGCTGTTGGCCGTGTAGGAGTTGGTCCAGCCCTGTATCTTGGTGGCTCCATTCAACAGCAGCGCTTTGACCGTGCGAATATCCGTGGCTGCCGCCGCGGTACCGGCACCGCCGATCTGTTCATCCCCGGCTTGAATCAACAGCGCCGCCGATCCGGAAACCAGCGGGGCGGTATAACTGGTATAGCTTCCCGGCGCTATAAGATCGGGTGCGGATCGACCGTCCCATGTCGGTCCAACCCAGGTGGACGGCGTGCCGCCAATTCCCGTAAAGGCACCCACGGCAATGCCGTTGTACATATCCGCGGGGGCATTGACATAACTGGGCGTCGTGGTGCTGGTGGTCTGGCCGTCACCAATGGCGGTGACAAACAGCGTGTTATTTTGAGCCGCGTAATTATCCCATATCTGATCAAGATATTGGCTGGTGGATGATGTTACCCCGGGATAAACAAAGCTCTGATTCACCACCGATGGAGCTTCCCCGAGGGAACTATTGATCGGAGCCGTATCCGCATACAGGGTATTGTAGTAATCGCTTTCCGCATAGACATACACATGTGAAACATCCGGGGCCACGCCTGCGCCGGCACCGCCATAAAACAGCGATGCGACATACTCCGCATGCCAGGAAGCGTCCGCACTGTTGTAAGACCCGGATGAATTTCCGGATGAATCAATGAAGGTAAAGTGCGCATTGGTACTGAGATTGGCCGGGTTGGGTTCAAAGGCGTTAAGCGTGGTGCTGCTGACCGACGCCTCCACCTGTGCGACGTTCACGCCTGTTCCGTTGATATTGGGCGCGACGCTTTGCAGTTGCGTCAGGCCGATTTGGTCAAATGTGGTAACGGCCTGAACAGTATTGGCGGCGGCCAGCGCCGCCGCCAATGCCACCGCCGCGCCGGCGCACCGCGCAGCGTGATTTTGTAATATAGACGTATTGCCATCTATATTACTAAGTGTTTCCGGACGTAATTCCGTCAAGGCGGGTTTCGTGATCATCGGCAGGCTCCAAAAAGGGGCGCTAGGGCCCGGCTAACTCTGGCGACCAAAGGCATGGTCGCCGGCGAGTAACAACTTCTCTTGAATCGGATCACCGATGGGTCACAGGTAAGGAAAAATCGTCAGGATCCACGATTGGACTGTTATGAGCCGCGCGGCAAGGCAATAGGCAAATATTTCAGTTATATACGGACGTTGAATCGACTTTTAAGCCCATCTTTCCGGACGTTATGCCGACAGGCCCCCCAAAGCATCCCCTCAAAAGCCGCCGGCTCCGCCGACGGAAAACCCATGATTCACCCACCGCCAAAGGGCAGAACCTGGAACCCTTAAACAATGACCACGGATCACGGATCACGGATCACTGATCAATTTGGATGTCCTGATTTACTGGTCATTGTTCATTGGACCTCGACCATCCAAGCACCGAACCAGCAGGCGCGACGCCCAACCAGGGAAAGGAGTCAGAACCTAGAACCTAGTAGTGTGATTCCAAAATAACATATCAATAGTTATGGGGGCGTAACCGTGTCGAGTCGATACTTCCACCGGA
>DAHVEJ010000253.1 GCA_027313145.1 Phycisphaerales bacterium
TGGAGACCAAGACTCTGCCCTGAATTTAGGCCTCCATTAGCAAATTTCTGCCCTTGCCCGGAAAAATTGCCACGCCCTTGCGGGTGACGCTTACATTCCTCAATAAGCCAAATAGTTTCACCCGGGCTAAAATAAGGAGCGAGTTGGCTGGCAGCCAGGCCCCTGTCATCCGGCATAAGGCTGTTTTTAGATCGGATAAATACCATGAATTCAACTTACTGCACACTACCGGGTCTCCATCACGTTACCGCAATAACGGCCGATGCGCAGAAGAACATCAATTTTTACTGTAACGTGCTGGCTCTGCGACTGGTGAAGCTTACGGTGAACTTTGATGCCCCCGCCAGCTATCATCTCTACTATGGCGATGAATTAGGCCGTCCCGGAACGGTGCTGACGTTTTTTGCATGGCCCGGCGCTGCGCGCGGTCGTGCCGGTCCGCCACAGGTCACAGCCACCGCTTTCTCCGTTCCGACCGACGCCATGGACTATTGGGTGCGGCGGTTGGCTGCACATGGCGTGGAAAGCCAACTGGGGAGCCGGCGTTTCGGCGAACCGGTCCTGACATTTCTCGATCCCGATGGCATGCCGTTGGAGCTTATCGGCGCGAATCTATCGGCGAATTCCACCGCCAAGCCCTGGGTTGCCCAATCCGTTCCTGAAACCATGGCCATTTGCGGAATTCACAGCGTGACTCTGTCCGAGCGAAAAACCGATGCTACCAGTCAATTGCTTACCGAGGTCATGAAATACCAAATTGTGGGAAGCGAAGATAACCGCCTGCGGTATCAGGCGGGAACCAACGACCATGGGCCGGGGACGATTATTGATATCATGCACACACCGGACATTCGCCACGGTACGCTGGGAGCCGGGGTGGTGCACCATGTTGCGTTCCGCACGCCCGATGATGCACAGCAGGGGGCATGGCGTGACAAAATCGCGGCCCATTATCCGCACGTCTCGCCCGTGATGGATCGGTGTTATTTTCATTCCATTTACTTCCGCGAGCCAGGCGGCGTGCTGTTTGAAATTGCCACCGTGCAGCCCGGCTTTACCGCCGATCAGGCAGTCGCGGAACTGGGGAAAAAGTTAATGTTGCCGCCCTGGCTGGAAACGCAGCGCGCGGAAATCCAACAGGCCCTGCCGCCGGTCCAGCTGCCCCGGTAACCATAATGAGCCTACAAGAGCCAGCTTACAGTGTAGATGGTCAGCCGGTCGGCCTGCTGGCCGTGCCGCTGCTAAAGACAAGCAAATTAGCCGCGTCAGCGTTGCAAAATATTCTAACTCCCAACGTCTCCGCACGCATCACGCCACATGCAACATGCGGCTGACATCCTCGCCGGCGCGCCATTTTTTGTAGATCATCAGGGACTGTTCAATGACCGGAAAGGCGTATTCCGCCGGCAGCACATCATCGACAACCACGCGCTTATTTTCCAGGGACTTGTAATCTTCAAAAAAGCGCTTCAGCACAGAAAGTTTATGCGGCGGCAGTTGATGCACATCGCTGTAGCTGCTGTATTCGGGGTCGTTGACGTGTACCGAAATAACCTTATGGTCAATTTCATTCTGATCTTTCATGGTCATCAGGCCAATGGCTCGTGCTTCCACGATGGTTAATGGATAGACCGGTTCGGCCCCCAGAACCAGCACGTCCAGCGGATCGCCGTCATCGGCCATGGTCTGCGGTATAAATCCATAATTGGCGGGATAATAGACCGCGGAGTGAAGCACCCGGTCCAACTTCAACAGGCCCGTCGTTTTGTCCATTTCATATTTATTGGATGCCCCCAGAGGAATTTCGATAATGGCATGAAATACGGAAGGCAACATGCCGCTGCCCGGATCTACATCGTGCCAGGGACTCGCCGAACGGGTTGGTTTGAACGGTGCAATGATTCGACCCATCTTTTTACTCCTGTTATCCAATGAAACATCGGTAGTTTATCCGCATCCGCGCTATTAACAAACAGCACCCAATAATTTCCCGCCGCGCCCGGCCATCGAATGCGGCACCACCGGCACAGCCGACGGATCGACGGAAAATAAAGGCGGATTTTCGCAAAGCTATCGGGGTGCCTTTCTAAGCCACCGCCGGCCTTTCGGAAGCGATGGCTTGATCCAGCACGCGCTGGTAGCCTTCGACCATACGCTGGGCACAATAGCGATCCATCACCAAGGCTTGGGCCTGCTTCCGGATTTTGTCGGCCAAGCCGTGGTTGTCGATCAGCAGGGCAATTGCGTCAGCCATCGAACCGTTACGATCGGGATTTATCAGCAACCCCGTTTCCTGATCGGTGACAATCTCCTCAACCGCCGGACTACGATAAACCGCTACCGGCGTACCGCAGGCCATGGCTTCGATGATATTCATTCCAAAGCCTTCCACGGTTGAGGGCATACACAATACGCGCAGGGCCTTATACCATCGCGCCGGCTCAGCAGTGGCTCCGGGAAATACAACATGGGACGCAATTCCCAGTTGGGCGGCCAGCGCCCGGAGGGGGTTTTCTTCCGGCCCATATCCGATTAAAGCCAGATATAGTTTTCCCCAGCGGCGATAATCGCGTAACAGAAGTTCCGCAAATTCTCGCACCAATAAATCCAACCGCTTTACTGGATCAAACCGGCCGATATAACCTACCGCAATCGCGTCCGCCGGCCAGGGGCGTTCCGCAACCGGTATCGGTTCGGCACGGGCAAATGTGTCATAATCCAAGCCGAAGGGGATTACATAGCCATGATGAAATCGGCCAAACTGACCGACCCGATCCAGCACCGCCTGGGAAGGAGTAATAATTCCGTGGCACTGGCGCGATATTAATCCCTGGAGCCGCCAGTGCCATTTGGGTTCAGGTTGAATCGTATGGATCGACTGAAAATAAATTCTTGGTCCGGCCAGAGGTGCCGCGATAGCCGCCAGCGCATTGGCGTGCACCAGCACGCTGATAACTGCGGCGGGGTTTATGGTTTGCAGGGTTTTCACCCAGCGGTGGACTGCCTGAATATCACGGGTGCTTTGAGCATTTAATCCGACAACTTCAACCCCCTCATGGCGAATCCATCGGGCGACAATGCCCGGCGGCTTGATGCTTACCACCGTGGGATTCCACCGCCCCGCTTCCTTAAGACCGCGAACAATGCGCCGAACAATCAGTGGCATTCCCCCCAGGTCCAGATCGGTAATTAAAAATACGACGCGCTGCGCCATAATACTCCAAAACTATGAGATTCATGCAATCTCATCGAACCTTATTCCATCGGCTGATAGTTCTGCGGCCTATTACCCGTGACCTTACCATTGCGCTTCATCAAAAGGACTTACCGGCGCATTACTTTTCACCCGTGGCAGATGTTTAATCGCATCGGATCCCAGTTTGATCAGTTCCTCATGATCGACGCGAATATTTAATCGCCACCCCACCACCGTTGTCACTTCAGTGCCGCACCGTTTGACCAATGTGGCGTCATCGACATAATCCCCGGTTACACCCGAACGCTTGGCATAAGCGGCCTCCAGCACGGTGCGGCGAAAAATCTGTGGCGACTGGAGAAGTTCCAGCCGCTTATCAACCGCCAGTTGCCCCAGTCTGCCCTCCTGGGCGCGAATCATGGGGCCGCCAACGGGCACAACCGCCGCAGCCGCCCCGGTTTTTGCCAGAGCCTCCTCCAACGCATCTAAAACCGTATAAGGAACGGCCGGGCAACAGGCATCATGAACGATGATGGTATCAATCTCTGGTTTCAATTTTTCCAGGCCGCGCTGAACCGCGCCAAACCAATCCGGTCCCCCTGCGGCAGCGCCGACGCCCTGAAACGCCAGGTGCGCACCATATTTTTCCTGAATGCGGGATAAATCATCCGGCAGCACGCACAAAATTCGCTGCTGGACCGCATCGCGATTGGCATATAACTCAATACTGCGCATGAATATTTCACGGCCGTCAATTTTTGAGAAAGGCTTGCCTGAACCTTTGGCCGCCCAGACGGGTGGGGCCATTACAAATAAAACGCCAATGGGCATTACGTGAACTCCATCTTGAACATCGCCACTTAATATTAGAGTTTTTTTAAGCCGATAGCCAGCACGTTGGCGGACAATTGCCGAAAAGCCAACGACTCTCTGCCGTTAATACCGCCTTACTTTTTCCAATGTACCCAGATCCATCGACCGGTGGTTTGATCATATTGTTGCACCCATGCGCCCACCGGAACAAATTTTAACCTGATTTTGAAGTAAATTAAGCCAATGGTTGCAATTGGCTGCCCGGTTTGCGCTGCCCGCAGTTCGTACAACCGTTTCCGCCATCGATTGTCATGTGCCACAAACGCCTGCTGCGCACGGGTAAGTGTTCCCCGCGCCTGCATATACCCCGTATGGGCCTCTCCCACCAGATGGGCGGCCAGAAGCTTATGATTTTTTGGGAAATCCGCCCGCAGGTGCTCCAGAATATCCGCCGAACCGCCCGTCGTTGTTGCGTCCACGGGAATAATTCCTACCGCAGCCCCCGCCGGAATCAGATATATACTGGGCCGGACCGAGGTTTTTGTGGCGGCCTTACCAGGTGCGACCGGCGCGGTGGCCGGGGAGCTTGATTTTTCGTGACCCGTATCGCCGGCAATAAAGTCCATGTCACTGCTTGCGTCCTGAACCACCAGTGTCAATTTTCCATTAAGATTGACATTGACCTCCAGCGGCTTGGGCTGGCTGATGACAACATCATTGTGTGTTTGCAGGCAGCCACCAAGCCCTGCCAGACCCGCCAGCGCCGCAACATATAAAACAAATCGTAGGGGATTCATGGACTATCTCCTTGCAATGATCGGTCGGCACGCGCCGCCGATTGCAGTATTTTAGCATGATTTCGCCCAAGAGTCTGTCTGGCAAGTCGGTCTGGAGAGCTGCGGGTGTGGCAATTTTTCCGGGCATCCCTGGGACCGCGGGTGTCCTCACCCGCTTTTGCTTTGTGGAGACCAAGAC
>DAHVEJ010000254.1 GCA_027313145.1 Phycisphaerales bacterium
GGATGGGCGATATGCATTTATCCTGCATCGCAATTGGGCGGGCACACACTTTTTGGTTCAGCCGCGCCGGTCCGATCGTGCTTTGGCAAGAGCTATTGGAGAAGGCATTTCCCTGGCATTTCGCCGACCCGAGGGACCATGGCATGCCGCGGTTAAGGCCTCGGGCGATGTCGTGGAATATAAAGACGCCAATGACAATCGCTTTCAATGGAATTTTGCCGTCAGCCCAAATGGTCTGCTTCCGACCCACCTGAGCGTAAAAACACCGTCCGGGGCAAATTATGCCGTCACGTTTAACAGTTCAACAGCAGGGGGGGCGGGATCGATGGTTATTTCAGACTCTGCGTTAAACTATATCTTGCATTTGCGACGGCATACAAATAGTACAACATCCATCACCGCTCGCATTCCATGAATGCGGTAAAAAAAATGAAAGACGTGATGAGCGTGAATTTCCCCAGCGAACTGATCGTGCAACACCCCTTTGTGGCCGGGGCGGCCGGAATCTCTGCGGGAGCGGCGCTCGCGATCTGGTATGGCGTGTTATACTCCGGCAGCAGCGTTGTAGCGCCGGTCATTAAAACCATTTATCCACACAAAGCCGTGGCACTTACCTTTGACGATGGTCCCACTCCCGGATTCACCGACCGCGTGCTTGATATATTGCGGCAGCACCATGCCCACGCCAGTTTTTTTCTCATTGGATCACAAGTGAAGCGGTATCCGGAACTGGTTCATCGAATGATTGCCGAAGGGCATACCGTCGGCAATCATACCTGGGATCATGACCATCACGGCGTGTGGCATGGCGAAGCGTATTGGCGGGATCAGTTGCAGCGCACCAGCGCCGCATTGGCTGAAATCATCGGTCGTGAACCGACCTTGTTTCGTGCGCCGATGGGATTTAAAACGCCGCCCCAGGCTCGGGCCGTGCGAAAGAGCGCCATGCGTTACATCGCCTGGCGTGTGCGCGCATGGGATACCTTAAAAATCTCGCCGCGCACTATTTGCCGGATCGTCACTTCACAAATCCGCCCGGGAGATATTGTTACCCTGCACGACGGCCTTGAGCCGGCGCGCAGAAATTGCTCGCAGGAATCCACCGTTCAAGCCTTGCCGGAAATACTGAAAATTCTAAAATCCCGCGGCCTGGCTTCCATGAGCCTCGAACAAGCCCTGGAATCCCCAGTGTATCAATAGCCAAGCCGCTACTGACGATTCTCTACCATTCGTTCAAGAGCGAAGCTACGCGCTGTTTCCAGTGCTTTTTCAATCATGTGGGCGTCTTTTCCACCGGCCATGGCCATCTGCGGGCGGCCACCGCCGGTTCCGCCGACCACGGGTGCCACAGCTTTTACCCAATCGCCGGCACTGATTTTATTAATCAGTGAATCACTGACCGCGGCGACGAGATTTACCTTGGGCGGAAGGAGATTGCCTTGTTTATCGGTTTCTGTAATGGTGGAGGCCAACAGCATCGCGACCGGGGCCGGGTGGAGTTTCTTTTTCACGCCATCGACCGCCGCACGCAACGCCGGCACATCCGCATCCGGCAGTTGCCCGATAATTACATGGTTGTCCGCGATACGCTGCGCCTGATCCAGCAAGAAGGTGATGGTGCCGTTGAGGTCCGTAGTACCGCGTGACAATGCCTCTTTTTTCTGCTGTTGTTTGACACGTTCCTGGACTTGCGATGCGGCACGAAGCGCGCGGCGGCGGGCAAGCAGGGGAAGTGCCGGGTCTCTTCCCGCCTCCTGCAGGGCGCCAGCCAGCTTTGCTTGATCAGCCGCGTTGCCTGCAACGCCTTGACTTGCCGCAATCAGCGTTTCTACGGCAGTCGAATGGCGACGGGCGGCTTGGGCAGCAGCTCCTGTGACGGCCACGAGTCGGCGAACGCCTTTACTAACGGATTCTTCCGCGATGATGGCGAATTCCTCCGCGTCGGAGGTACTGCCTATGTGCGTCCCGCCGCAGAATTCAATGGAGTATTGCCGCCACGCCGGATTTTCCGGATTAGCCAGCAACTCGGATACAGGAACGCCAACGGAAACAACCCGCACCATCGGCGGATATTTTTCACCGAAAACGGCGCGAAGCGAGTGGATCTTTCGGGCCTGCTCAAGCGGCGCTACATCGGTGTAGACTGTCAGCTTTTTGCCGATAGCCTCCTGCACCAGCGCTTCGACTTTTTCCAGCTCCTGATCATCCAGTGCTTTGGGTTGCACGAAATCAAAACGAAGTTTATCGGCATCCACCAGCGAACCTTTTTGCTCCACATGGTCGCCCAGCGTTTCGCGCAAGGCCCAGTTCGCCAAATGCGTTGCGGTATGATTTTTTTCAATGCGCTTCCGCGCGTTAAATACCGCGGCGCTGGCCGAATCGCCGCGATGGATGGTGCCATGTTTTAAACGGCCGATATGCAGCACATATCCGCCAAGCTGCCGTACTGATTCCACCACAAATGTTGTACCCGAGTCGGTCTTTATTTCTCCCTGATCGCCGATTTGACCGCCCATTTCGGCATAAAAATTTGTTCGATCCAAAATCAACGCTATGCTGCCGGATTCATCGGCGGTTACAGATTCTCTCAGTCGCTGGGCATCCCAAATTCCCACAATGTGCGTACGCAGCGGGCGGTGGTCATACTTCGCGTGATCGTCGGTGGGTTTAATGCGCAGGGCGGGTAATTCAGCCAGAATTTCCGGCGGCATATCCGTCAGACCGGAACCTGTTGCCTTGCCACCCAACCGAGCTTTCTCCCGCGCTTGCTGCATAAGCAGGTCATAGCCATACTTATCCACGCCCATGTTCTGTTCTTGCGCCATGATCTGCGTGAGATCAATCGGGAAGCCAAAGGTATCATGGAGTTTGAACGCATTTTCCGCGGAAATCATGGTTGGCTTGAGCTTTTCAGCCCGGGCCTCGTCGGCGGCCAGTTGGAAAAGTTCCAAGCCCCGGTCCAACGTGCGGCTGAAACCCTGCTCTTCATCTTCAATAATGTCAGCGACACGCTTGGGGTTGTTTGCCAATTCCGGAAACGCCTCGCTCATGGAACTGACAATCACGGGCACCAGTTGATGCAGAAATGGCTCGCGCATCCCCAGGTTCTGTCGTCCGAAGCGCACGGCGCGACGCAAGATGCGCCGTAATACGTAGCCGCGGCCGTCGTTCCCGGGAACGGCTCCATCGGTGATCGCGAACGTCAGGCAGCGGATATGATCCGCGATAACACGGAATGCGATATCCCGCGCCAAGGCTGGATTTTTTATCTCTTCACCGGATCCCTGGTCCAGAGCTGGAAATACCCCGGAATACTCCTTTCCGGAAAGCTCCCCGATGGCCGCAAAGAGGGGGGTAAACAGGTCCGTAGCGTAGTTGTCGCTTTTATCCTGCAAGACCTGACATATACGTTCCAGGCCCATACCCGTATCCACGTGCTGGGCCGGTAAGGTCGTGAGCTTACGGTCCGCACCACGGTTGTACTGAATAAATACCAGATTCCATATTTCCATGACGCGCGGATCGGTGCCATTGACTTGCGGGCCGCCGGTCATGTCCGCCGTGCGGTCAATAAATATCTCCGTGCAGGGGCCGCAGGGACCCGTCTCTCCCATTTCCCAGAAATTCTCATCCACAAACCGGTGGATGTGATGATCTGGTAAGCCGGCGATCTGTTTCCACAGTTGTGCCGCCTCGTCATCCGCCGGTACATTGTCCGCCGGATTGCCCGCGTAGACCGTGACATGCAGTCGCAGCGGATTGATCTGCCAGACTTCGGTTAAAAGTTTCCAGGCCATTTCGATTGCTCCGGCTTTGAAATAATCGCCGAAGCTCCAGTTGCCGAGCATTTCAAAAAAAGTGTGATGCCGGCGCGATCGTCCCACATCATCCAAATCATTATGTTTTCCCCCCGCACGGATGCACTTTTGCGTATTGGCCACACGCTTCCAGGGAGCGGTAGCGGTGCCGAGAAAATAAGGTTTGAACTGATTCATGCCCGCATTGGCAAACAGCAGTGTCGGATCATCATGCGGCACCACCGGGCTGGACGGCACAAACGAATGGCCGTTTTGGCTGATGAAAAAATCAATGAATTGCTTGCGTATCTCACGCGATGTCATGCGCGTAACTCCTTTGAACCAAACTGGAATGGGGCATTCTACCAGCATGTGCGGAAAATTGCTTCCACTGGACCACCCTGGCCCAACCGGCAAGCGAGGGTTGCTCAAATTTAAGTAACCGGAACGCGAGACATGACCATTTGAACGATGACTTCCGGCTCGCTCATGCGGCCTGTGCCGATCGTGCGACAGGCTTGCCATCCGGACTCCGGCCCGATCATCGCGATGTTCCGCGATCGCAGCATCGCCACGTTGGCCTGCACAGCGGGATTATTCCACATTTGTTCATTCATTGCGGGGGCCAGCAGCAGTTTTTCCGGTTGCGCCGCCAGCAGCAACGTGCTTACCAGATCATCCGCCAAGCCGTGCGCGATTTTTCCGATCATGTTCGCCGTCGCGGGAGCAACCACAATCAAATCAGCACTTTGCGCCAGTTGGATATGCTGGGGATCGGCGCTGTCTCTATTATTAAACAAATCCGTATGTACAGCATGTCCCGAAAGTGCTTCAAAGGTCAGCGCACCGACAAATTGCAGCGATTGGGCCGTCATGGCCACATCGACGTTGTACTGCTGTTGTGCCAGTTGGCTGACCACATGGCATACTTTGTAGGCGGCGATTCCCCCACAGACACACACCAGAACCTTTTTCCGTGCGCTGTTCATAAGCCGTGTCCGCTCCGGAATCGTGAGGCTAGTGCTCTGTCACGCCTAAATATTAGGATTGATTGGCCGCAAAAGTCCCAGATGCAAGAAGCAGCGGCGAAAACCGGGTCCGTAGACCCCTTGAGCTGCTGCGACGCCGCAGATGGGGCGTTT
>DAHVEJ010000255.1 GCA_027313145.1 Phycisphaerales bacterium
ACGTTTGCACACGCTGGGGCTCAAATTGAACGACATGATAGTCTGCGATTGGAGCCACTTGTAGCGTTGTAGTACTAGGAGCCTGTCCGAGTAATGGTCGGCTTGCGGGCTTTTTCCTGTTTTATAATTTCCAAGAGTTTGGGCAGGTGCTTTTGCATTTCCCGGGCCGTGGCAGATTCGGGATAGACATCCAGTACGCGCTGGGCGATGGCCAATGCTTCCTGGTGCCGCTGACGTTTGATAAGATCGGCGTATTGCGTTTCCAGTTCATGGCGGGTCTGAATTTCGGCATTTTGCCGCAATGTGGCTAAATCGGCGCGGATTTTTTCGGCGAGTTTTTCCTCGGGGTAGCGCTCCAATATCTGTTGTGCCAAACTGCCGGCGCGAACCCATTGGCGATGATCGACCGAGTCTTTATAGTCGCTAAGCAACATCGCCAGACCATCCCGATGCCAGGCGTGATATTCGTGGCGGATCTGATTGAGCAGTTCCTGAATGCCAGGCTCATCGGGATAGCGGGCTTCGAGCGCATCGGTAATCTGCTGCACCTGATCCCACGCGTTAATCGCCATGTAGTGCCGAAGGTTTTCGCGAGCCGCCTGCAAATCCTGCTGAACTTTTTCACGTTGCTTATGGACCAGGTCATCGGTGAGAGTCTCGGCGAGTGGATCACCCGGGAGATTTTCCCGGATTTTTTTGATCAGGTCTTGCGCCATGTTCCATTGTTCACTCAGGATGGCGTCTTGAACTTCCGCGGTCAGCGCCGCCTTTCGCTTTTCCAGAAGTCCGATCGCCCATTGCTGACGCTGGGCTTCAGTAAGCAAAGCGGCATCACGCAGTTGTGTTAAAAGTTCCAGAATTTGCCCGGAGGCATCGGGCGACATGGTCGATGAGGCCGATAGGCCATCAGTTCCCGGCGGTTGCGTGCTTGCCGGCGCGGCCTGGATTGATGCGGGCGGTGTTGCCACCGGTGTGCCGGAAGCCGTTGACATAATCTGATCAACCGCCGAATGTAAATGCAGCAGGTGCCGCTCCATATTGGCGGAAATCTGCACCTGCTCCTGTGCACTGCGGGCCAGAAATCGGGAGTGCTTGAGCAGCAAAAGCTGCCCTCGGATCATCACCGCCAGTGCCAGGTAAATCAGAACTGTCAACAAGGCTCCCCCGATTATGCCCAGGGGCACTACCAGTGCCACGGGGCCGGGAACGCCGTTGTGCCGTGCTGCCGCAAACACTATGAGCGCACAAATAATCGCAGCGCCCAGAATAATCCATACCAGGACCAGCAACAGTCCGCGCGTTACCGTCATGCCGGCGGTGGACTCTGAAGCGTCATACAACGGGTTGGTGTTACCAGCCATCGAAGATGAAGAGGAGACTTCCTGCGACATATGAACCTCCGACAATGCAATGGGATTGTAGTAGCAACCGGCCTGATTGCCAAGGAAGGTGGCATTCCCGCTTGACTATATGCGTTAATGCATATATACTAAGAAAAGTGATGCACAGGATTTGCCCATAGGAGCAACTTGGGCACCACCGCGGGTATTCAAAGGGGTTTCTTCAAAGGAGTCTTTCATGACAACGGTATTTGAGGTATTTGATCCGGCGATGTGCTGTTCCACCGGCGTTTGCGGTCCGGATGTGGACCCCAGGTTGGTGCATTTTTCGGCCGATCTGGACTGGCTGAAAAGTCAGGGTGTTGACGTTCGGCGATATAATCTTGCACACCAGCCAACGCAGTTCGCAAACCAGTCGGTGATACGCGAACTGCTTTCGAAAGCCGGAACAGCGGCACTGCCCGCAATTCTGGCCAATGGTACGTTGGTTAGCCAATCGCATTATCCATCCCGGGTTGAATTGGCAGCCATGGCGGGCTTGACGGCAGGATCTGAACCCGCGGCGCGTGACAGCCTGACGGCACCCATGCGGGAGCTTGCGGCATTGGCAGCGGCGGTCGGGGCCAATTGTGAATCGTGTTTTGAATTTCATCATGCGGCATTGCGCAAGCTCGGCGTATCGGCAGACGATATAGCCACGGTGGTTAGCATTGCGCAGCAGGTAAAGAACCGGGCGGCGGAACATCTGGATAAACTGGCGCAAGGCCATCTCGGCAGCAAGCAATCGGAAGTACCCTCCAGTTGCTGCGCCAGCACGCCGCCGGTCAACATTGGAATTACGGCCAAGAAGAAAACATCGTGTTGTGGCAACTGACGTAGGCTGCTGCAGATACGATGCACTTATTTATAAGGAACGGTTTATGGACACGGCCAAACAACCCACACTGGAACAGATTTTCACCGGCATGCGTAAGGCGATGGGGTCGATCCCAAGTGCCGTGGAAAAACTTGCGCAAGTGGAACCCGCGATGGTTTATGAGCATTTGCGTTCCCGCGCGTATGCGATGCCAGATGCGACTCCGGCGTTGGATGAAGAAACGCGAACGCTGATCTACATGGCGGCGGCACTGGCAGGGTCAAGTCCGGCTTGTGTGAGAGCCATGGCTGATAAGGCCCGGGTGCAGGGAATTTCGCACGAGAAGATCATGGAAACGGTCAAAATTGTGCGTTTCGCCATGGCCACCCGCGTTATAGGCGATGCGGAGCCGATCTTTGCCGCTTTGGAAAAATCGGCCAAGTAATGTGTCTGCCAATCAGGTTCCGGAGACCTGACGATTCAGGTTGCTGATTTGATTGGCGGAGACGTGCGACGATTTTATACGCCGGACTGACCGAATAAGTGATCAGGCCCGGCCGATTCCGGATGGAATATCCGGTTGAATGGATGAGGTGTTTTATGTCAATTCCATGGATTCCAAAACCCACGCGTTATATGTTTTTTACCGGGAAAGGCGGCGTTGGAAAAACGTCCCTGGCATGCGCTACCGCGGTAGCTTTAGCGGATTGCGGCAAGCGGGTGCTGCTGATCAGTACCGATCCGGCCTCCAATGTGCAGCATGTTTTTCAGACCGAAATTAGTGAGACCGTGCCGACAGCAATAGCCGCTGTAGCCGGTCTTTCGGCGATCAATATCCGTCCCCAGGCCGCCGCGGAAGCCTACCGTCAGCGTGCCATTGCGCCCATGCGCGGTGTGCTGCCGGAAGAGGCCATCAAAAGCATGATCGAAGAGCTTTCCGGCTCATGTACCACGGAAATTGCGGCTTTTGATCAATTCACGGGGCTGTTGACCGATCCGGCCACGGCTAAGAATTTTGATCATGTCATATTCGATACCGCACCGACCGGTCATACGTTACGACTGTTGAGTTTACCTTCGGCGTGGACGGATTTCTTTGATGGCAATAAACATGGAGCTTCGTGCATGGGTCCGGTTTCGGCATTGCAATCGCAGCGCCGACAATATGCCCAAGCGGTTGCCGCCTTGCATGACTCCGCCCATACGACACTGATACTGGTAAGCCGGCCCGATCGTCTGGCTCTGGCTGAAGCGGACCGCACCAGCGGCGATCTGGCCTCACTGGGCATGACGAACCAGCGTTTGGTCGTCAACGGTGTATTTCACGCCACGCACACGCATGATCCGCTCGCGGTGGCGATGGAGCGGCGGTGCCGCGAGGCGCTGTCCAAGATGCCGCAACATCTCGGCAAGTTGCCACAGGCCAAGGTTCCGCTGCGTACGTTCAATCTCGTCGGCGTGGCCGCGCTGCGCGCCATTGTGGGATCAGGCGATACTGCGCCCACGGAATCTGGACAGTTACTTGAGATGCCGGAATACGACAATCTGACAACCTTGGTAGATCAAATCGAAGCAGCCGGCCATGGAGCGGTATTGGTGTTGGGCAAAGGCGGTGTGGGGAAGACCACCATTGCAGCGGCGATTGCCGTGACACTGGCGGATCGGGGCCATTCGGTTCATCTGACCACTACCGATCCGGCCGCGCATATTGAACAGACGGTAAACGACTCAGGCAGGCAGTTGACTCTTAGCAGGATTGATCCGGAACAGGAAACCGCCCGATATCGCGAAATGGTCATGGCTTTGCGTGGCAAAGACCTTGACGCACAGGGGAAAGCGTTACTGGAGGAAGATTTGCGATCACCATGCACGGAAGAGGTTGCGGTGTTCCACGCATTTTCCCAACGGCTTGATGAAGCGGAGGGTAAATTCGTGATTATCGATACGGCTCCGACCGGACATTCTCTGTTGCTGCTGGATGCCACCGGATCATATCATAGAGACGTGATGCGCAATTTAACCGGAAAGGCACAGATGCAGGTCAACACCGCTCTGATGAAATTGCAGAACCCCCAATACACCCGAACGGTGCTGGTGACATTGCCCGAAACAACTCCGATTCTTGAAGCCAGCGAATTGCAGGAGGATCTGCGTCGCGCCGGCGTTACCCCTTTCGCATGGGTCATTAACAGCAGTCTGCTGGCGGCCCGGCCCAGAGACACATTATTGGTCGCCCGCGCCAATGCGGAACTTGATAAGCTGGCCATGGTTGCTAAACGAACCGAACGCGTGGCCGTAATTCCATGGCTGGCCCAGGAACCGGTGGGCCTCAACGGGCTGCGGCAACTGTGCGCCTCTGACAGCGCCAGTGCGGTGTAAGTGCTCCCCTGTCCGGCGTGATCCGGCTGTAAATTATGGTCGTGTGGGCCATTGTACGCCCCTAAGTGTGTTTTCATTACCCTTAATAAAGGGAACCATCCATCGCTTACATTTCGATTCGGGGCCTCCGGATTGATGGGTATGGCCGCCCCAAGTGCGGTACATGCGGGGCGGCACACTTCTGGGGGTACGAAAACCTTTGGAATTGTTACGAACGAAGCCGCTTGTCGATTTCGGCGTGGCAATTTTTCCGGGCGGGGTCACTATCGTTATTTAATGGGTGGGATCGCGCCGATGATATCCGGAACTGTCGGCTGCGGCGGGCACCTTTTCCGCGACGCGGCGGC
>DAHVEJ010000256.1 GCA_027313145.1 Phycisphaerales bacterium
GGCTAAGAGTTCCCGCACCTGCGATGCCCGCTGTTCTTGAGTTTGTCCAACCGCCACACGCAAGGCTGTGGCCTGCTCGGCTACCCGGGACAGTTCCTGCCGGTTATGCAGTACCTGCTGGTCTAATTGCTTCACGAGATTTTCAGCCGCCAGCGACTTGGCATCTAACTCCGCTGCCCGTGCGGTTAATATGGTGTGCTGTTGCGAACACTCCGCGGACTGCCGCGCAATTCCCGCCGCCTCCGCCTCTAAAATTGGAATTTCACCTTTTGTCCGATCGGCAAGCTGCTGGTTTTGCTGCCATGCCGCATTGGCCTGAGCGTGGCGAGTTTCAAGCGCCAACAACTGATCCCGCAGATTCTGCTGATCCGCCGCCAGTGCTTTACCATTCTGATCACACTGTCCGCTTTGTTCTGCCAGTGTATTAATTTCTTCCTCAAGGACCCGCAAATCCTCCGCCAGGCGGTTCAACTCGCCACGCCGGGTAATGGCACCAACTTTGCGAGATAGATCCCCGAGTTGAACCAGCCCGTCGCTTTGCACGACTTCGCCCCGGCGCGTGACGAAGCGATAACTGCGAGCGCCGGCAGATCGCAAACTCACAGCCTCCGCCAGGGTATCAACCAGAATCGTCCGGCCCAGCAGATGCAAGGCCGCGGCTTTGTACTCCGGTGCGTAGCGCACCCGATCAATTAATCGCACAGCGGTGGAATTTTCCGGGATTTGCCAATTCCCGTCTTCCCGGTAACCGGGCAGAGAATCCAGACAAATTGCGGTGATACGACCGGGTTGTTTACTCCAGGCATCGCTATCCGAAAGTAAATCGGAATTCTTTTCAATGACCAGAGCGTTCTGGAGTTCTCCAAGCGCCGCTTCGACGACGGGCGCGATTTCCAGATCGGCTTCAAATAATTCGCCTACCATGGCTTTAACGCAGGCGAATCCTTTGCCCGCGTCCCGTGCTTTGAGTACTTCACGCACCGCATCAGATACGCCTTCACGGCGGCGTTGCAAATCCTCCAAAACCGCCTGTCGACTTTGCAGGCCGCTGCGGGCTTCGCGTTTTTTTCCCAACTGGTTCAGCAGGTCAGAGAGCTTTTGATTATTAGCCTGCTGATGCGAGCGGACGGTCTCCATGTGTGCTCTATGCGTCTGAATTTGCGTGACCAGTTCCTGCCTTTGCTGATGCAGCCCCTGGGCTTGCTGCGCCAGTTCATCGATGCGTAATGTCAGTTGGTTTTTTTGTCCGGCAATGCGTTCCGCTTGTTTGCTTAAATTCTCCAATCGTACCTGGAGAGCATTGACCTGACTTTGCACGCGGGCGGATTCCCGAAGCAATTCAACCGCGCCCGATTTTTCCGCTTCAAGTTTATGATTCAACTCCGCGGTTTCCCGGGCTGCGGTCTGCTGAATATTCTGGGCGTGCGCCAATTCCCGCTGGCGATCTTCAAGTAATTGTTCTATTTTTGTTACATCGCCTTGGCGCTGTTGAATTAACGCGGCCAGTTCTTCCTGCCGCTGTTGCATTTCCTGGCCGCGCCGGGTCATGGATTGTTGTTGCTGGGCCAGTTCACGGCCCTGTTGCTGCGCAAACTGGGACTGCTGGACCGCCGTTTGCCGCTGACTTTCCAGCGCGGATAATTCCCGCTCTGCTTCACGCACTGCTTGCTGCAGTGCGTCAATTTCCAGTTGCATGTCCTGTTGCCGCTGGCGGAATTCATCGATCTGGCGTTTTTTTGCGGCCAGCGCATCGGTCACATCGCTTCTCTGACTGCTGACTTCCGAAAGTCGCCGATGCAGTTGATCATATTCATGCAGGCTGTGCATACGTCGCAGTTCATCGACGCGTGTGCTATATTCCTGATAACTCTTGGCTCTTCCCGCTTGCACTTTCACGCTGCGCAGTTGCCGTTCCACTTCCTGCAGCACCAGTTGGGTTTGTGCCAGATTCTGATCCGTGCGCTCCAGGCGGCGCAGGGTTTCTTTTTTACGCGCTTTGAAGCGCGAGATGCCGGCCGCCTCTTCAAATATTTCACGACGGTCAATGTTATTGGATTCCAGCAGGACGGAAATTTTCCCCTGCTCAATTAAGGAGTACGCGTCAACGCCAATGCCGGTATCCAGAAACATCTCCCGGATATCCTTGAGGCGAACCGTGCGGTTATTGACCAGATATTCCGAGGTGGCGTCCCGATAAAGCCGACGGGTGATTTTTACCTCGGGTTCTTCCACGGGCAATCGCCGGTCTTCATTGCTAAATAGCAGCGAAACTTCCGCCATGCCCATGGGTTTGCGCGTGGACGAGCCGTTAAATATGACATCCAGCATGGCGTCGCCGCGCAGGCTTTTCGCGGACATCTCCCCCAAGACCCATTTAACAGCATCCATGACATTGGACTTGCCGCAGCCATTTGGACCGACAATTCCGGTTATGCCGTTATCAAACTTAAGGACCGTTGTATCCGCGAATGATTTAAACCCTGATAGTTCCAGCGAGAGCAGTTTCATGGCAGCCGGACCTCCGTGTCTTGCAAACGCACGTTCCTGCATGGTTGACGTGATACGCCATTGCACACCAGCAGTAGTGCCATCGGCGCAACAGTATACCCTATATGGCGAAATGGCAAAATGGCATGAGATTACAAGCCAGTGGCAAAAGTTCGGACTTTTCGGCTATAATTCGGTGCGCATGTCAGGCCTGATTTGGAGGCATGCCAGAACACCAATAATCTCCCACCGGACAGCCCAAGGTGGCGCTGCCAGAGGATATTCAGGAGTTACCAAAATATGCTTTCCCCAAAACTTAAAATTAGATGGATGTGTGCTGTAATATGTGTTGCAGTGAGTATGCCCCTGCCCGTGGCCCAAGCGGCGGGTGGCGTGTCAAGTTCCAAGGTGATCTCGGCCATTAAACGGGGTGTTAGTTATCTGCTCTCGCAGCGCAATCCCAAAACATTTTGGGAACAAGGGGCACGCTCTGGTTCGCAGGAATATTTGGGCGAAACGGCGTTAGTGGTAGAGTCTTTGCTGGATGTTGAGCAGAGTTTAAAGCTTGGACGATTGTATATTTTCAAATCCCCGATGAAACAGTCGATTGCGTTTCTGGTGTCGCATCACAACAATACAACCTACGCCGCGTCGTTCCAGGCTAATGCACTCGCCTTATTGCCGCGGCGCGAGGCCTACAACGCGACGCTTCGGTGGGATGCCAATTACCTGTTTCGCAGTATGCACCAAGGTGGCGGCTACTCCTATGCCTGGGGCACGCCGGCCTATCAAAAGCGATTTCCCACCGGGGAAACGGACGGATGCGATAATTCCAACACACAATATGGAGTACTGGGCATGTGGGCCGCAGCGCACACCGGGCTGCCAATTCCCGCCCGTTATTGGCTTGAAGCGGCGTCGCATTGGCGGCGCGGGCAATTCATCAATGGATCCTGGGGGTACGCTGGTCAGGCGCGAACTCCTTCTATTACCGCCCAACTGCCGGGCCGCATGATGACGTTTACTCCCGCCGGCGTGGCCAGCCTGCTGATCAGTGATGAATTTGTCGGGGCGCAACATGTTGGAATTCATCCCGTTGTGGATCGCAATGTTCTGGCAGGCCTGAATTGGATCAATAAGAACTTTGATCCAAACATAACGGACCAATATGCCATGTACTGTTATGAACGCGTGGGTCTGGCATCGGGGCTGCAATATTTCGGCGGCCATGACTGGTACAACGATTATGTAAAAACGCTTCTGGCTAAGCAGCATTCTGATGGCTCATGGTCCCCTCATTTTATCACGTACTGGAATCCTGATCCAAAAATTTCAGCTCCGAGTAACAGCTTTGCTTCGGTTATCGCGACAGCTTATGCGTTATTGATTTTGGATCGCGGCTTAAATCCGGTGTTCATGAACAAGCTGCAATATAACAAAAGTTTCTACGGCCCATGGAACACGCGCCAGCGGGATGTGGCCAATGTCACTTCTTGGGTTAGCAGGACCACTGAAACGCCGTTGAATTGGCAAGTGGTAAATTTCGATTCGCCGGTAAGTAATTGGCTTAATTGTCCGATCCTTATCATCACCGGGCATGACGATCCTAAATTTAGCGCCGCACAGATCGCCGAGTTGCGGGCCTATATCAATGCCGGCGGTATGGTATTTTGCTCCAGTGACGGGGCCTCAACGAACTTCAAGAGGGCCATGCTGAAATATGGCCGGGAAGTCATGAATAACAAATATGAATTTCATCGTCTGACGACGAAAAGCATGCTGTTGACCATGCAGCCGTGGTATCACATGTACCTTAACATGCTGGCGATATCCAATGGTGTGCGGGATGTGTGGGTAATTAGCCCGGAGGATATGGGAGCGGTATGGGAACGCAGAGCTTTTGCGCAAAAGAAATATTGGGAATTTCCGATGAACCTGTATTTATACGCCACCGGTAAGGGATACCTCGCAGACCGATTGCATTCACCGGTGGTACCGACGACCGGGGCCGCGCCTGCCCGTACGATTGAAGTGGGGCGGTTGAAATATAACGGTAATTGGAATCCGGAGCCGGGGGCTTGGCCTCGGATGGCCTTATTGGCCAATGCCAACGCCCAAACACAAATCAATATTTCTACCGTTACCGCCGCCAAACTCAATGCCCGTAAGTTACCGCTGCTGGATATGACGGGTACAGGAAAATTTGCCTTCACGGCCGCACAGGTTGCGGCGTTGCGGAAATATCTCAATCAGGGCGGCATGTTGTTTGGCGACGCGGCAGGAGGTCACCAGCAGTTTACGGATTCGTTTTCCAAATTAGCTCTGCAGTTGTAACCGAAAGC
>DAHVEJ010000257.1 GCA_027313145.1 Phycisphaerales bacterium
TCACGACAGGCCCAAAGCCATTACCAGAACCTCGTTGATAAGCTCCTGGCGGATAATATCATGCCATCCCAGATCGGCGCGGCGATGGCATTATCGGGAAACCAGCGGCAGGCCCAGATGAAAATTCTCGCCCAGGGCAATCCCGCACGTTTAGCCCTGCTGAAAACGCTGGCAACCCGGTATGACGCTTTGGCCGCCGCCCGCAAAGTCGCGGCCAAATTTGCCAACGACCCGCAAAATATGCCGGCCCATGATATTGCCTTGTTAAATAATACTACTGCCGCCTACCAGAACACCCTGCAAAAAGTGCTTGCCTTTAATGTCAATGTGCAGCATCTGGCGAATCTGCTTTCGTCCACCTATGGCAAGAAAAATCCCCAGGCGCAGGCCGCCTTAAGTGATCTGATCAAACGCCATTCCGATCGGAAAAATTTAATTCTCCAAATTCAGGCCGCCTACAAGCAGGTCCGCCTGCATAGCGCCGGTCTGGACAGCCCGCAGGAACTTGAACGCATGTTGCGTGGTGCCGGCGTTTTGGACTTCCGCATTACCGTTAATCCGCAAAATGCCGGTGCCCAGCGGGCGCTGGCCCAATTGGCCACCAAGGGTCCGCATAATGGATATACCCCCGCCGGCACTGCCTGGTTTGAAGTTGATCCGCGCGATGGCAAAGATATTTTGCGATCGCGTGAGCTGTATGTCGTGGGGGAGTATGAGGGGCAGCATTACATCCTGCTGTACACCAATAGCGCCCGCGCTTTAACCCATAGTGCCAACCGCGCGCACTGGCAGGTCAGCAATGCCCAATTACAAACCGATCCGCAGACCGGCGAATTGGCGGTGGGATTTAATTTGGATACCGTCGGCGCTGCGTTCATGCGGCAGCTTACCAGCCATAATATAGGTCGCGATATGGCTATTTTGCTGGATGGCAAGGCCATCACCGCTCCGACCATCCAAAGCACCATCGCCGGTTCGGGGCAAATTACCCTGGGAATGCCGTCCGCCCGCAACCCCGCCAAGGATATTCAGCAGGAAGGGCAGTTGCTGGTGCAAACGCTCAATGCCGGTTCATTGCCGGCCACGCTGCAATCGCAACCGATCTCCGTGCAGACCATCGGTGCCACCCTCGGTGCCGACAATCTCAAGGCCGGTTTACGCAGTGCCATCATCGCGGTGATTGTGGTTCTGGGATTCATGTTTGTTTATTACACCATCACCGGCTTGTTTGCTGATGTGGCGTTAATGTTGAATTTGCTTTTGACGCTGGGCGTGATGGCTCTCTTACATGCCACGTTCACCCTGCCCGGAATCGCCGGTGTGGTATTGACCCTGGGTATGGCGGTGGATGCCAACATCCTTATTAATGAACGTATCCGTGAGGAAATTCATAAAGGGGCGTCGCTTTGGCTGGCGGTTAAACAAGGGTATGACCGCGTATTCTGGACAATTTTCGATGCCAATTTAACCACCTCCTTAACCAGCATCGTGCTGATATTCATGGGTTCGGAAGATGTTAAAGGTTTCGGTATTACGCTGTTAATCGGTTTGGCTGTGCACATGTTCACGGCCCTGTTTGTTACCCGCACGCTGATGATTGCGGCCATCCGGGCCGGCATCATGCGGAAAATTGATGATCTTTCCATCCAGGAATATTTCCGCGATCTGTTTACCTTTACCTGGCTTAAAGGCCGCTGGCCGTTTATGCGGGTTTTTACCGTTACCAATTTTGACTGGATCGGCAAGCGGCGGATTTTCTGGGTCATTTCCGCCATCATCATGATTTCCGGCATCATCACCTTTATTGCCCGCGGCAACAAAAAATACGACACCGAATTTAACGGCGGCACCCAGGTTACCCTGCAATTGCGCCCGGGCTTGCAAATGTCCGTATCCGCGGTGCGCAAACGTGTGCAGGATATTGGCCGGCATGATACGGCTCTTAAGGCCTTGCGCCATGCCACGGTTTATTCCGTGGGCACGCATCACAATCAGTTTGTGATTATCACCAGTATTGTCAACCCGCCGCAGAATAAGACCGCCGTACCAACCGCGGTTTCCGCCGCGCCATCCGATGTGCCGGTCCAGCAGCTTACGCACGCGTTGGAAGCGCAATTCGCCGATTCCATAAAGGTAACGCGAAAGCTGAAATTTATGCACGTGGCCGTTCGATCCCGGCATATTCAGGATCTGCTGGATGATCATACCGTCATGCCCATTACGCATGCCAACCTCACCAACATGGGGCCCGGCCTGCCCAGCGTGGACATTGGTGATTTCCGCGGGGGTGTGGCGATTTTCCTGCGGCACATCAGCCCGGCGCAAAGCGCTTCGGAAATTGAATCGCGCATCCGGGCTATGAGTCAGGAGCCGGATTTTGCCTCTCTGCAATACCGCCCATTTAGAGTTATTGCGCTGGCGTACGCACCTGCGGTGCCGGGCCACAAGCCCGCAGCCACCGATGCGGTGGTGGTCGCTTCGGACCCAAGTTTGCTTTATAAAGCGGATAACACCGGCTTAGTTGCGCAGTGGAAATCAGAAGTTGCCGCCCCGGAATGGCGCATCGTCCGTACCGCTTTAACGACCTCCGGCGGTCTGGCTGGTGTGACAAGTTTTGCCCCGCAGGTGGCCAGCGAGGCGCGGCTTAATGCCGTGATGTCGGTTCTGGTATCCCTGCTGCTGATTGTGGCTTATGTATGGATCCGATTTGGCGGTGTGCGTTACGGCTTTGGCGTTATATTCTCACTGCTGCACGACGCCATTGTCGCGGTTGCCGCAACGGTTTTGGCGGTCTACATCCACCGGACGTGGTTCGGTCATTTTATGCTCGTGGATAATTTTAAGATCAATATGACGATGATCGCCGCGTATTTGACCATTATTGGTTACAGCGTAAATGATACCATCGTTATTTTTGACCGCGTGCGTGAAAACCGCGGCCGGTCCCGTCAGCCGCTGACCGCCAAACTTGTTAATGACTCCATCAATCAATGCTTTGGCCGAACCGTTTGGACCACGTTCACCGTATTTTCAGTGGTGCTGATTCTGTATATCTGGGGTGGTCAGGGGGTGCATGGCTTTGCGTACGCCATGCTGATCGGCGTGATCACCGGTGCCTATAGCACCTTAGCTATTGCCTCACCGATGCTGCTGCACATGAAAGACGCCCCGGTAAAAAAAGCGATTCCGGATAATCCGTATAAAGGTGGCGACAAGCAACTTACAACAGGAAACTAAGGTCAATTTGCGGATCGGGATTCCAGGGAGTCTTAATGACACGTGAATATCGACTAACCTGTCAACTCTGGCTTCCCCTGCCGTTGGAAAAGGTTTTTCCATTTTTCGCCGATGCGGGAAATCTTTCCCGCATAACCCCGCCTTGGTTGAATTTCACCATCCGCACGTCCGGCGATATCCTCATGCGGGATGGCACACTCATTGACTACACCATCAACTGGATGCGCCTGCCGATCCGTTGGAAAACGCGCATTGCCATGTACAATCCGCCCCGGCAATTCCGCGATGAACAGCTTCAGGGGCCTTATCTCAAATGGGTGCATACGCACCGCTTCTGGCCCGAAGATCAGGGGACCGTTATTTTTGATGAGGTGCTTTATCGGCTGCCGTTGGGGGCACTGGGCGTTCTGACGCACCGAATCCTGGTCCGTCGGCAGCTTACTGAGATATTTACCTTCCGTCAGCGTGTCATTCCCGAACTGCTTCTGGGTAAACAAAGTGGCACCGCCAGGCAAATCGAACCGGTGACCATTCACCGGCAGGCGTGACGCCCGCACGGATGCGGTTCATTTTTCAACGTGCCGTCGGCACCGCCAAGGCCCGCAATGGATTTTTCTGCACACGAACCGCAAGGGGCATAGAATTAAGCTGTGAACATAAATCAATATCATCTTCTAAACCACTCTCAATGATATTGATCCCGCCGGCACCCAGTCGCAATGCCGCTCCCAGCCGCTCCCGCACGGAGGCAAAGCAGTGGTAGGCCATCCAGGCGGTGTCGGTGTACGGCAGATCAATGCGATATGTTCCACCGAGCAGATGCCACAAAACCGCCCCGGCCCCGATGACATCTTCCTGGGATATCCGGCCATCAGTTCCCGCAAGTACCATCAGTGTATGCAAATGATCCAGTTGTCCGTTTAACGCTTCCGCGGTCGCCTGGGCGTTAAGTAGTGAGCCGATGAAAATGTCAGCCGCCGCCTGTGCGGCCACCACGGCGCGCGTGCCATTGGTGGTGCTTAACAGCACGGATGCTCCGCCCACCCGGTGCGTCTGATATTCCGCCGGAGAATTGCCCAGATCGAAGCCCGGCACCATGACACAGCCGCGTTCGCCTGCGGAAAGCACAGGCGGAGGCACGTGGCCGCGGGCGTGGAGAACCGCGTCCACATCGGAAAATAACCGTACTTCCCTTGCTCCGTTGTGTAGCGCGGTGACAATGGTGCTGCTGGCGCGTAGAACATCAAAAACCACAACCTGACTTTGCGGCAGGAGCATCTCGTTGAGCATGGCAGGTAGTAATACAACATCAATCATCGGCATCCTCATCCAAAACATAAGATATCATACCGCATCCGCAATTTAACCGGTCAACTTGACTTTGCCATTCAATGGGATATACTTCTTCCAACGATTGTGGAGAAGCCTCAACGACTATTAGTACTGGAAATAGGGGCGCTGATCTTCAATCGGAAATCCGGGTTCCTTCGTGCCTCCATGCGGACAGAAGTAATAATTGACCGGTTTATGAAATTAAGCCGGTTTTTTATTATTAGGTTGTCCGTCAGTTTGGCGGAGGAGCGAAACG
>DAHVEJ010000258.1 GCA_027313145.1 Phycisphaerales bacterium
TTCCGGTGGAAGTATCGACTCGACACGGTTACGCCCCCATAACTATTGATATGTTATTTTGGAATCACACTACTAGTCATCCTGCCTTGTCTGTGCTTATTGCTCTTTTTTGGCAATATTCCGGCCGCTGCCGCAGTGTCGGTGCGTGCGGACGGGACACCCATCGGCCGCGTGAACGCAAGCGTGCCTGCCGCCAGAACGCCCGGAAACGTTCTCGATCATCCGCACCGGCAACTGCGACAAATCCTGGCACAACCCCCTTTCCAGCAATGGCGATTACGCGAACAGCGCCGAATCACGCGGGTCAAAAATCCGTTATGGGATTCCATCAGCCGGCAATGGGACCGACTGATGAAATGGCTGGGCCATTATTTTCATCCCCACAAACAGACCACGTTGCACGGGCATCGTTCCGCCGCGGGTCTTTCATTTGCCAACGTTTTGGAAATCCTGGCAACGGTGGTGGGGATTGCATTGGCAGCCGGTATTGTGCTGGTGCTTTTCCGCTGGCAAGCCTTGGGGAAAGCGGCGGCGGCGACCGCGGATGGGCTGCTGAGCCGGGAAAAAATTAAGCAGGCGATGGAACAAGGCGACGCCTTGGCGATGGCCAGCGATTCCTGGATGCGCGCCGCGCGGCAATTCCACGGTGACGGCGATTTTCGCGCCATGTATCGGGCCATGTATTTGTCTCTGCTGGCGGGTCTGCATGAAACGGGAAAAATCCGGTTCCGCCGCAACTACACCAACTGGCACTATGTGCGTGATTTTCATGGCGATAAGCCGCGACGCGCGTTGTTTGAATCCTTGACGGATTTATTTGATCACGTCTGGTATGGCCGAAAGCTTTATCCCAACATCAATCCCGATGTGTTGCGTGAGCAGATCAGCACTCTGATTGTGCCGCACGAACAACAAGATCGTGCCGGCCCGACCGGTGTTCCGCCGAAGGTGGGGGGGGATAAGCGTGCGTAAAATTCTGCCTGCCCTTCTGGCCGGCGGCTTTATTGCGGTGTTCCTCTGGCTGCTGGTCAGCGTGGCGTGGACTACTTCCCGTGGTTCAGCCCAAATGCCGCTGTACAGCGCCTATCGTTTTGACCCCTACGGCTCGGTGGCACTGGAAAGATTTCTTAAGGCCTCCGGCCGGAAAGTAACCCTTTTAACGCATCCCATTCTGCCCCACAATGCCACAGGGGTGCTGTTGAATGTAACGCCGCCTTACGAATCGGGTATGTTGGAAAATTATTCCACCGGAAAACATTACAATCCGCAGTTGTTGCGGTGGATTGCCGCCGGCAACACACTTATCGACTTCACGCAAAACGCCACCGCCTTAACGAGTCACTTCCACATACATATTCTTGGACTGCTTAGCGCCCCGCGAACTGATAAACACCGACACAAGGTTAAAAAAGCGGAGAAGAAAAAACGCGGCGAGCATCAAAGAAAACCGCGGCACATTCGAATGCGGATGCCCAGCATTTTCCCCAAGTGGCTGACGATTATGGAAAACGGGGACAGCCCGAAAAAGCTCAAACGCTGGATACATAATGTACAGTGGGATTATTCCCCCATGCCGGGCGGCGCGGTACCCGCCCGGAGGCGCGAACTGCAGTTATTGGCACCGGCTTATCTGATTATTCCGAAAAAGGATAAGCACTGGCGGATACTGGCCAAAGTTAAATCCGGGCCGGTTGCCATTGAAAGGTCCCTGGGTAAGGGCCATGTGGTTCTCGTGGGTTCGCCGTGGCCCATACTTAATGGAGGCATCAGTCGGGCGGGTAATCTGGATTTTCTGCGGAACATCATCGGAAATCAGCCGGTTATTCTTGATCAGTGGAGTTTGGGCATCGGTCACAACTATACCACGCTGGATCTTCTGCGGCGTTATGGCTTGTTGCCGGCCCTGCTGGAATTATTTCTGCTTTTAGTGGCGTATGCCTTGAGTTGCCGAGGGTATCCAATCGTGCGGGGAAATGGTTCCAGAGTCATGGCTCGCTCGAGTTTGGAGCACATTGCCATGCTGGGGCGGCTCTATGAAAATTCACTTTCTGATTCTGAGATATGTCAGCGGGTCAATCAGGAAATAGCCCATCGCCTGGCGTCGGCGTTGCGCTGCCGCCCGGATCAGATTGCGGAAAAGATAAAAAAGCGGCCTGACGCCATCGTGCAGGGCTGGCGATTATTAACTGCCCGTCAGCAAGCGGTAACGCAGAATTTGCAGGCGGGTTCAGGAGAGCTTAAACGGCGGCATTCCGCGGCGCAACGCATCTTTGCGGATTTAATGACACAATCATGGCAACTTGCTAAGGAGATCACCGATGGCGGACATTCAGGACCCCAAGCTGCGGCACATCATCGAGTCGCTGGACGCCGGGCGGGCGGAAATAAAGAAAGTCATCCGCGGCCAGGAATCACTCATTGATATGATGCTCACCGCATTGCTGGCCGGCGGCCACGCGCTGCTGGAAGGCGTGCCGGGAACGGCCAAGACATTGAGCGTGCGCACGCTGGCCCTGACGCTTTCCTGTCGGGCCAAGCGCGTGCAATTCACACCTGATCTTATGCCGTCGGATATTTTGGGCACCACCGTATTTACGCCCGGCTCCAACGAATTTCATCTTCATGAAGGGCCGATCTTCACCGATCTGCTGC
Organism: Phycisphaerales bacterium; assembly: GCA_027313145.1. Classification (GTDB taxonomy): domain Bacteria; phylum Planctomycetota; class Phycisphaerae; order WQYP01; family WQYP01; genus JAMDCX01. The sequence continues at coordinate 2,653 of DAHVEJ010000258.1, forward strand.
TGGCGGATGAAATCAACCGCGCGCCCGCCAAAACACAGTCCGCGCTTTTGGAAGCCATGAGCGAGCGGCACGTTACCATTGATGGTCAGCGGCATTTACTTTCGCCCGTGTTCACGGTTTTTGCCACGCAGAATCCGGTGGAATTTGAAGGCACGTATCCGTTGCCTGAAGCCCAGCAGGACCGGTTCCTGTTGAAAATTCCTGTGGACTATCCGGACGATGTTTCCGAGCGCGAACTGCTTAACGCCATTGATCAAGGCCATCCGCCGGACCGTCTGGAAACCTCCGGCATTACCGCCGTGCTGACGGTGGACCAACTTGCCACCGCACGGGAAAACCTGGCGATGGTACGCGTGGAACCGGCCATTCTGGAATATCTTTTGTCGCTGGTACGCGCCACGCGAAAGCATGAATCTATTGTGCTGGGCGGCGGACCGCGGGCCTCCATCGCCCTGCTTACCTGCAGCAAGGCCTGGGCACTGATCCATGGCCGGGATTTCGTCACACCGGATGATATTGCCCGCCTGGCCGAGCCGGTGCTGGCCCACCGCATCACGCTTTCCGCCGATGCGGAAGTGGCCGGCACACGCAAAATGGAAGTTCTGGGACAAATTATGGAATCGCTTGAGGTTCCCCGATGAACGTACCGGGAAAAGCCACCATCTGGGGTCTCGCAGCCGTTACCGTGCTGCTGGTTCCCGCTGCGCTTAGCCCGATGTTTTTATATGTCGCCGTCGGCCTGGACCTGGTCATTGCCATTCTGTTTATTTTTGATGCGGTGTTACTGAAGAAAACCGCGGTACGCGTAACGCCGGAATTCCCCGCGCGTGGCGAAGTGGGCACCGCGTTAAAATTGATTTATCGCGTTGAAAATAATTCGCGGTTCGCCTGCGTCATTACCCTGGAACAACCCTGGCCCGATGGATTGTCAGGAACGCCCGCACACATTCGTGTTACCGTGCAGCCGCGGGAATCGGTTCTGGCGGCCTTTGAAACTACGCCCATTTCCCGCGGCCCACTGGAACTTCAACCGGCCATTATCAGCATGCGATTTGCCCTGCCGTGGGCCTTACGGCGCATCAGTGCCCCGCCGCCGACGGCCGTGCGCATTTATCCTGATCTGCGGGGTATTCGGCGGTTTGAAATTTTGCGGCGGCATCACACCCTGGAGATGATGGGCGTGCATCGACGGCGCATATTAGGCAGCGGCCGCGAATTTGAACAACTCCGCGATTATCTGCCTGATGATGATTTCCGGGATATCAACTGGAGAAGTTCCGCCCATCATCAGCGGCTGATTACCAATGTATTTCAGGTGGAACGCCGGCAGGACGTGTTGATATGCCTTGATGCCGGCCGCATGATGGCCAATCCCATGGGCAAGCGCACCATGCTGGATTGCGCCATTGATGCGGCAATCATGCTGGGGCATGTGGTTATCCGCCAGAATGACCACGTGGGCGCGGTAGTTTTTCGCGATACGGTGAACACCTTTATCAAGCCCTCCGGCACAGCCTCCGCGATGCAACGCGTCATTGACGGCCTGACGGATTGCCAGGCCCAACCGGTGTATCCGTCTTATGCCGCTCTGGCAGCGGCGATTCGCGTGCGGCAGAACAAACGAAGCATGATTTTTCTCTTTACCGATTTGAATGATCCACAATTGGCGGAGAATTTGTGGGAGGCGGCGGTGTTGCTGCGCCATCGGCACCTGTTGACGGTGGTATCGCTGCGCGACCCATTATTGGATCGCATCGCCGCCGGGCCGACGGCAACGCCGGATCGCCTGTTCCAAGCCCTGGCCGCCCGCAAACTCGCCACCGAACGCGACAGCCGCAAACGCAAACTCACCATGGCCGGTGCGACGTTAATTGAATCCGAAGCCGACACGCTAAGCCTGCGGGTAATCAACGCGTATCAAACCATAAAATCCCGCCAGATGGCGTAAAGGGCAGTAACCGTGCGATATTGAATGAAGGCGACGCGTGTAACACGTGGGCGATTGGTGGTCTGGTTGGGTGTGGCAATTTCTTCGGGCTGCTCCGGGGGCGTCCCGATAATTATCAAGATCCCCACCCCGCTTTTATCCAGAAAACAGCCTTGA
>DAHVEJ010000259.1 GCA_027313145.1 Phycisphaerales bacterium
GCACCGGCGTGGACAATTTCCGGATCGCCTCTTCCTGTTGCTGCACAAAGCTCACAGCAACGGCATTGGCAATCCGGTTGGCTGCGGGTTCATACGCATCGAGCACGATGTTAAAAACGTTAAAATCGTTCTGATATTTTCTTAATAAAGACCGCGCCAGGGTGTCACGCAATAAAAGCACGATCTCCACCACCTCGTGGGTTTCACCACCCCGCGGAATAATGCGCTCGCAGAGCTTTCGGGCATACGCCTGTAGCACCTCAACACTTCCGCTTTCAAGGGCTTCCACGTAATTATCATAGACGCTCGTCGCTTCAGAGAAGGTTTCCTCTTTGCTCATACCAGTGAGCAATTCCGCTTGGCCAATGTGTGTGATCCACTGTTCGCACAATTCCATTCGGTTCTGGCGAAGATGCTCAACAAATTCAGGCAGCAGCACGTCCCTGGTTTCGTCACTTGGTGCCGTAGCATGCACCGCAGGTTTGCGCGGCGCAGATGCCATTTCTGTTTTCTTTTGAACAATACGTTTCATCGGACCCCCTTGATCGGCCTTAATTTCGCTTCCAGATTGTCATAACCTTAACAATCCCACTTGGTATTCTAGGCACAGCCATGTTCGCCCCGCTAGTAGGCCAATACCCCATACCCGCCTTGGAATAATTATTGCAAAAAAAACTTCATGGCGGACGGGGGGTGGCTATAATTGAATACGCAGTGCTTGAGCATAGCACCGCAAGTCGCACGATTATCGCGGCTCCTTGTCGGATAACCTGCCGGCCCAATTATGTTCAGTAACTCGCCCCGGGCTTCCATATTGGTGATGGATTTGTCCCGCTCCAGGTCAAACCAGCACGACATTGTGGCGGCTACGACGACAACATGTCGGATGTCCATATTTGAAATAATCGCATTTTTGCACAATGGCGGTGCTTTTTATCGTTGGCACGCCGCTTGCACCTGCTTATACAGTTCAGGTGCACTGCCGAGAATATCCGCCTTGCGCATGAGAACTCGCGTTGCGATAGAGGTTGCCGGTCGCTGCGAAGAACAAACGGCAAAACAGCCCGGAGACGTTTTCGGTAGGCCCGAGAGTGCAGTGGGCTACGTAAGGTAAGACTGAAAGATCAAGCCGGACATGATCCGGATGAGGGGCGCTGTATTATGCAAAAAACTGCTGTCGATTTTGGGTAAGCTGATGGGGCCTGAGGGAAACGGATTTTCTGTAGGTGCGGGGAACCAGCTACTATTTTTAAGGCGCTGCGGCGGTCGTCGGTAACGAATGATGGTCAAAGCCGACGATCAGGTGGTGGTGCATACCTCTGTCAATAACATTGCTAATTGACGGAGAAGCTCTTGTAACTACGGTTCAGCGTCCCGAGCCGGGTGTCGGCAGACCGCGTGCGTCGCTGATACCCGGCCTTTTATGAATTACCGTGCGCTGCAAGTACCTTGTTGCGTGACTTAAAAAGGACTTTTACGATGCGCATTTCCATTTTCAAAAAAGGAAATCTGTTGATGGCGCGTACGCAGTGTGGGGTCCGTGAGTTGGACTGGAAACAACTGGGCTACGAGTTGGATTTTCGCACGCGGCAATATCGGTGCGACGGTGTGCTGCTGGATGTGACGGAACTGGACGTAATGAGTTCATGGGCGCTTAACAGACTTCGGAATATCGCCTTATCCGACATGCTGAAAGTGCGCGGATCTCAAACCATCATTACGGGAATCCACACCTGCGCAACTGTGGCAATGATCAAACTGGGGCTGCGGATTCCCGAGGTTGGCGAAGTTGTGAAAATTAACGACGGCCTGGCTTGCCTGCGGAAGATTTCACGTGGGCTTTCAACGCCCAGGGAATATGGCAGACCAATAGGTTTCCGTACCGGATCGGTACATCGGTCCTACGCTGGTAGAAATGGGCTGGGGGTCTGGTTGACCTTCGGACCTCCCAGACAACCCGACCTCGGACGCTGGCCATGGCCGCGCGATGCGTGGTTTGGTTATTGCCAATGGCATGTCGCGGTGGGATGTGACAGGGGGCCTTCAGTGACCAGAGCCGCCGAATGGAGTCACTTTGAAGACGCACCCAGAGGGCACTAGCTGCGGATGATTTTCCCGGTCCGCCAATCCCTGATAGGTGATAAAGGCAATTGCCCGGACTGGCTCCTAGCGCTCTGTCAATCCTAATATTTAGGCGTGACAGAGCACTAGCCTGACGGAGGTTGGTTTACCGGGTGCCAAGTTGGTATCATAGCAGTAAACGCTTTGCCCGTAGCAGGGCGAGCCGGGTTTGGATGAGACTAGTTTGGAGAGCAACAATGTTTTGCCGCAAGAATCAAATTTTTGGTGTCCCGGGAAGTGCGGCTCGGGGTATGTGCGTATAGCTGACGAATGGGGCCAAGTCCGGTAAACCGCCACGGGCAACGGTCCGAAATTGGTAATTTTTATATCCTACGCGAACCGATAAAGTTAAAGGCACGCGGTGTGAATGTCCGAATACATCAGCGAAGCCTATAAGTTAAGGCGATAGTCCACGCGGGCTGTAGTGAACTGGGACGGCATGGAGGTGCCAGAATTGGTAACGGGGCAGAATATGACAGTATCCACATCAGCAACCAGAGATGAGAAGTTATCGCGCGTGGAATGTCCGGAATCCGAATTATCGGGCGTAAATTCTGCACCGGTCCATGTCGGCACGGCTATTCCTGATGCCGTGGGAGGCGGAATGAGTCAAGTAGATGCGCGGAAATGGTTTGTATTACAGACGAAAAGTCGGCAGGAAAAAGTGGTTTGCGATTTTTTCCGCGACCGCCAAATCGAGTATCTTCTGCCACTGGTAACCAAAACCACCTACTACGGCAAACGCAAAGTAAAATCCGAACTTCCGCTTTTTCCCAGTTACGTTTTCGTTCGCAGCGCCATTCAAGATGCGTATGCGGCCGATCGGACCAACCGGCTGGTTCGGATCATTCCCGTATTTGACCAAGCCAGAATAGAAGAAGAACTGCGCAGCCTGACGCGGGCCTTGGAAACCCAAGCGCCCTTTGACCGGCATCCGCAGCTTGTGGCGGGGGTACGTGTTGAGGTAAAATCAGGGCCTCTGCAGGGTGTGCGGGGCGTAGTGGAAAGCCGACTGAAGATGGACCGTCTGGTTTTGCAGGTTGAAATCCTGGGTCAGGCGATCAGTGTTGAGGTTGATACCGACTTGCTGGCGGTCCTTGAGGATATGCCGGCGGTAACGCAGAATACTCCGGGCGGCGTTCGGGCGGCATAAAGCCACCGATACATAAAACGCCGCCGCAAACTCGGGGAAGTTTTTCCCCTGATCCCTTTGCGCGAAAAATCCGCGCAAGTGACAATAGCGGAGCTTTGGCCAAAATTAAGCCGGAAGCATATTTCACGGGTCGCCGGGGCAAAAAGAATCGGCGAGAAAATACCGAGTTGATACATTGACTACCATTGCTCTCAATCCTCCCTGCTGTACCATCGCTCCCAAAGACCGCATTAAACGCGGCTATCTTCTGGCGGCGGGCGTGCTGGTTTTGTTGACCATGCTGGTGCAACATCGCGCCTGGCACGATGTGTTTTCCATTGCCATCAATGATCAGGATTCCAGCCACATTTTACTGGTACCTTTCCTGGCCGGCTGGCTGATTTTTGTCCGTCGTCAGCGCTGGCGTGAATGTCGCCTGACCAGCCGCTGGTTAGGTCCGGTGTTGTTGCTCCTGGGTGCGGCGACAAGCAATTTTGGCGTGGACCATGGCATGGCCGTGTTCTGGCATTTTGGATCCCTGCTCATGGCTTTCGGCGCGGTGATCGCCGTTCTGGGATTGGATATTGTGCGGAAATTTTTCCCCGCGTTCCTGATGTTGCTGTTTCTGGTGCCGGTGCCCGCAACCGTGCGGCAGGCAATTTCGGTTCCTCTGGAACATCTGTGCGCTCTGCTTAGCCAGCAGATTCTGGAAATTGTGGGCATCACAGTATCGCGGGCGGGTAATGTTTTGATCGTCAATGGCGTGAAAGTGGAGATCGCCGAAGCCTGCGACGGCATGCGAATGGCCATTGCTTTGATGGTGCTTGTGGCCACCTTCACGCTTAGTATCCCTATGAATCGCTGGGCGCGGGCAATATTCCTGATTTTAAGCCCGGTTGTGGCGCTGCTTTGTAATATCATTCGACTGGTGCCCACCGTGTGGGTATTCGGTAAGTACCCCCACGCAGCGGCGGAAAATTTTCATAATATGGCCGGCTGGTTGATGCTGCCGATCGCTTTTTTACTATTTTGGTCCATGCTGCGACTGTTACGCTGGGCCTCCGTGCCGGTAGCCCCCTTTGGTCTGGCCTACGACCCGTAAAACGAGGCTGTAGGTTAGGCGTGTCCGCATCAGGCTGGTCAACTCGACCTGCTTACAAAACTGTTGGGACGGATCGTTGCCCCGGAGGCGCTTGTCGCATGGAGCAGTTTGACCTTTTGCGCTATGCCGCGGGCGCTATGGAAACCATGCATCTGCGATACTTCGTCACCGGCTCGACGGCGACGATTCTTTATGGCGAAGTCCGATTTACCAATGATATCGACATCGCCCAGAACCGACTCGATTTGGGATATATAAATAAATGGGCCTCCGCGCTGGGCGTGGCTGAAGTATGGGACATGGCTCGAAAAAGCAGTTAGTACTACAACGCCACAAAAGCTCAAGAAAATATAGTTGGCTGGCCGATGAAGCCTTTCAGGATCCGTATTTCTGAAAG
>DAHVEJ010000025.1 GCA_027313145.1 Phycisphaerales bacterium
TGGAACCGCAATCCGCCCGGGAGGCGGAGGAGTTTGCTTGGGAATGTTTTCCAAGCGAAATTATGGAGTATCTTTTTATGTTTACGTTTCGTTCTTCAATATTTCTGGCTTCGGCGGGTGCTGTGGCCATCGGTCTGGGCTTTGCGGCGTCCAGCGCCCGTGCAGTGTCTATCGGTGTTAATTATACCGGTGCCGGGTCCTACGGACAAACGCAGGCTGAGGCTACCGGTGGTTATTCCTTGGCCCCCACCACCTCGGCGGGTTATGCCACGGTCGCACAGGACAACTGGAACAATACGACAATCTCCTACACCGATGGAAATGGAAACAACTCTGGTTCGCTAACTACAGTTGTTGATAGCAACGGTGCAACGGTATCAGGGATGACCGTCGCGACGACCCCCGCTACCACTGGCAATTCCGGAACCTCAGGAAAGGATTATCCAACTAGTGGCACCTCCAACTGGGGCTTCGCTACTGGTGGTAACCTGACAATGCTGGAAGGGAATGTAAGACCTTCAGCGCAAGTCACTGTTTCCGACATTCCGTACTCCAGCTACGACGTGTACGTTTATTTGAGTGCGCCCGGGGGCAATGGCGGTTACGGTTCCGTTACGATCTCCGCTAGTTCGGGGATTGGGACAGTCGATCCTACCAGCACATATTGGTACAATTATGTTTGGCCAGCTGGAAATTTCATTCAGGCGACGGCCACTTCGGCAAGTGGTGTCAATACGGCCAGCTCGCCTGCGTCTAACTACGTCCTCTTCACCGGGAATACGGCCAGCAATATGACATTAACCGAAGCTGGCTACGGGTGGAACACGGGGCTGGCGGGCTTTCAAATCGTCGACACCGCCACCGCCCCGATCCCCGAACCAGCTCCGCTGGCGCTGCTGGCGTTGGGTGGCGTGGGCCTATTGTTGTTAAGCCGCCACCGCCGCACCGCTTAAAGGTTCTTTTTTATAAGAAGCGGCGGTTGTTTACTTTGTAAGAGGAAATAGGAAGGGTCGGTGCGATAAGCCGCCCGACTCTTCTTTGCTTTCTTCATGTTTGGCATGCTTTGTAGGATAAACTAATAAAGGAGTTTCATTATGAAACGTGGTTTTACACTTATTGAATTGCTGGTGGTGATTTCCATTATCGCGGTGCTGATCGCATTGCTACTACCGGCACTGGCGCGGGCCAAGCAGGAGGCCAACACGGTTGCGTGCCTTAGCAACGAACAGCAAATTGGCTTAGCTTTCAGCACCTACCTGTCCGAGAATGATTCATATCCCCCGCCCTACACATACAATGCGGTCAATCCGCAATTGGAGGAGAAGTGGTATCAGTTGATTCTTGGGCGCGCTGGTGTGGCATGGCCGCAGCAGACCGTGGGTACCGGTACCTACGGCGTTTTGTTTTGTCCTTCGGACCCAGGGGTGCCTGCATTGACAGGTTTCGTGACTTACAACGGAGTAACGAAAACCAATTTTGAATGGGATGTTGACAATGGCAACATTAGCTACGGTTATAATATGATAGGCTTGGGCGGTACGCGCAACTGGTACACCCCGCAGGATATTTACAATGGCACCACTTGGCTGGATGGGAGCTATCCTTACTTGGAACAGTCGGCGAAGCCAACGGAGCTTACCAATCCGGCAAAAACCATTGTCGTCTCCGACACGGCCATTAACTTAAACCCGTGGGTCAGTTGGTGCTATATGACATCGTGGGGTGACGCCTATAATGGCTATTGCATTGCCCGTCATGCTGGTTTGTTGTGCAATGTGGTGTGGGCGGATGGTCACGCCACATCCGTCGCCCAGCCGGGGCTGCCGCAGACGTCACCCAATCCGTCTTTGAGCTACCCCAATTTGTACACGATCAATGCCTTTGGCGAACTACCGGGAATTTGGGCTACTCCCGCAACGCCAGAGAACGATTGGAACCCGCTGCACGGCAATGGCTAACGTGTGCAAAGTTAGTCTCCCATGACGCCAAGCCTCACCCGCGCAGGATGAAAAAAGGCCATATTATTTCGATGTTGCGAATGGATGGCGAATTTTCAGAGCAGACCTTCCGGTATTGATACGCTGGGAGATGAGATTGTTGTTTTTAGGAAGGTGCATTTATGAAGGTCCGACATCTACCAATTTTGTGTTTGCTTGCAGCGGGTTCCAGTGGAGGGGCGGTGTGGGCGCTGAACCCGGATAACCCGACTGGATCGCAGATTAACGCACCGGCATTTGCGTCCAACTATCAACCGGTGTACATTCAGGATTTCGCGGCTATGACCAGCCTCTCACAGGCGGGGATCAGCGGCTCGAATAAGATTGGCAACGGCAGTTGGATACCGGATCAGCCCAACCCTTCGGTGGACTACGGTCCATGGGCACCCGAGACCGGAACGGGGACCAGTGCCGCACCGTTTAGTCTTGGCAATGGATCCCTGGCCATCAGCGCCCAAGAGAACAATGCGAGCACGTTGAGTCCGTATGGGGCCAGCTACTTCGGCGGATATACCACCGGGTTTCTCTCCTCCACGGACGTCAATTGGAAGGGTTTCTCCCAGCAATACGGATATTTTGAAGTCTCCATGGAGACGCCAGGCGGGGCCAATACCTGGCCCGCGTTCTGGATGGTCTCACAGCCGACCGCCAATGGCATTTCAGCGGAGATCGATCCCACAGAGTCCTACGGAAACTACGGAACCGGTCCGAACCAGAATCCTCCGGGCCAACCGGATAACACACATGCGGGGTGGCATCTGTGGGGCTACACGGGTAGTGATCCAACCGGAGGTGGGGCGTGGGCGATCGAACCCGGCATGACCACCAGTTTCAATACTTATGGTGTGAATATTGAGCCAACGGGAATAACTTTTTATTTTGACCGCCAACCAATTTGGTCGCAGACGGATGCCCAACTGGGACCGGCGATGGTAGCCGCACTGGATCACCCGATGAACGTTATGGTGGACTTGGCATTGGGCGGTGGCACCTACAATAACTCCACGGGGACCGCCTATAATTGGGACCTCACCCCTAATCCATCGACACTAAAAGTTCAGTACGTCGCGGTATGGGCGAGTCCCAACAGTCCCAACTATTATGTCGTCCCTGAACCGACGACGCTGGCGCTGCTAGGCCTTAATTGCGGTGCACTGCTGGTGCTGCGGAAAAAAGGCCGCATTCTCGGCGGCGGCGATTTGCTTGGGCATTCGCCACGAAACTAACACGGTGGGATGGAGGGCTGCGGCAACCAACGTGTTATGCCGCCATCTGAGATCGAGGAATTTAGTGCGGCCATGTTATTGGCCGTGGTGTGGAATGGGTTATTCGGTAGTTACGGTAACTGCTGGGCCAAAGGAGTATTAGATGTCTGTCAAACCATTTGTTCTGATGTCCAGCAAAGGTCGCATCGCGGTGTTGATCGCCGCCTGCGCGGCGGTCTCCGGTGTCGCATTCGTCACGCCACCAGCGCTGGCGACTCCGGTTACCGCGGTTACCGCTAATGCCTTCCTTAATTCCCTGGGGGTAGATGTCCATATTGGCCAGGGTGCGGACAATCCAACGCAGGTGGGCAACGCGTTGGTTTATACGGGTATTCGTAACTTTCGTGATGATCCCGGCAATATTGCCGGCGACCTGACTGCCTTCGACATCAGTGGTGCTAAAGTAGATCTGTTACCTGTGGATGGCAACGTCAGCGCCAGTATCGCCAACTATGAACAGTTGGCGGCCCAAGGTGCTTTACTGGCTGCCGAGGGACCCAATGAGCCGAACAATGAACCCGTCACCTATGATGGACAAACATCAAATTTTAACACAACCTTTATGCCGGTGGCCGAATTTCAGGCAGCTTTGTACAGTGCCGTGAAAGCTGACCCCAAGCTCGCGGGCATTCCAGTGTTTGCGTCCAGTGAGGCGGGTGGTTCCGAACCCAATAACGTGGGCTTACAGTACTTGACCATTCCCGATGGGGCCGACACTTTGATGCCAGCCGGCACGCAATATGCCGATTATGCCAATACGCATAACTACCTCGTAGGTAATGGAATGACGGCCCCGGTAGACAATAATGCGTGGTATGCCGAAGACCCAAACGCCGACGCCCCTGGGCCATGGGACGGAATGGAAAGTGAGTATGGCGTCACATGGCACGAGCACTTCACGGGTTATTCCGCCAGTCAGCTTCCATCGGTACCACGCGTGACCACGGAAACCGGTTGGACAACCCAAGGCACAAACTCAGTTACCCAAGCTCAGCAGGGCGACCTTTTTCTGAACCTCTATCTGGACGCCTATAAAGAGGGGTGGAGTTATACCTTCATCTACATGCTCAATGATTCTACCAGCCAAGGCTATTGGGGGCTGTACAACACCAACGGCACTCCAAAACTCTCCGCGACCTACATTCATAATCTGACAACCATTTTGGCGGACAAAACCTCCTTCACACCGGGATCGCTGAATTTTTCGATTCCGAATGAACCAGTGACCGTGCATGATTTGCTGCTGGAAAAAAGCAACGGGATGTTCGCGTTGGCGGTATGGGATGAAAACGTCAGCGGCACGAACACCGTCACGGTGAACCTCGGAAGTATGTATGGTCTGGTGAATATCTACGATCCAACGGTCGGCACATCTGCGGTACAGACACTGACCAATGTTTCTTCAGTATCGCTGACGTTAAGCGACCACCCTGAGATTATCGAAGTTCCCGTTCCCGAACCCGCCACGCTGGCCCTGTTGGCGATAGGTGGTGGTGCGCTTGCTCTGCTGGGAAAGCGGGCGGTACCGTTTGGCCGTCGGAAATGTTCTGCCGCACCGTGATGCTGGGTGGCAAGACGGGTTCCGTTTCCGAGCAGATCGATCCCTACATATTTTAAGAGGTAATAAAAAGGTGAAAATCTCGGCATTCTTGGGTGTCATGACGGTAGTTATGACCACGGCTTTTTCCGGGCTGGTGTGTCAAGGCATTAGCATTGTTAACACCAGCTTCGCCAGGGGAACTTTTACCAAATTGGGCTGGCGGCCAGCCGGAAATTGGGACATCTTTCAATACAAAGTTACTAAAAACAATCCAGGCTGGGTGGCCAGATATCCCGCCAATCCACCGGCGGATGGTACGCTGACCTATAAATTTAAGGCGGTTAAAAATCCGAAAAATCTGAATCTTTCCGTGGATGTAGGTTGGGGGTGGGGCGCGGCCAATATGGGGTCGGATTCGGTAGGGTTCCAACTGCTGGATTCTCAAGGCAATGGTTATGTGTTCGTCGTGTGTCGCACCATAGCGGGGTGGGCCGTGCAATGGGGGAAGGTTGTCAACTTCGTAAGCCCAGCCACCTTGAACTGGGCTCCCAAGCCCATTGACGCCACCATCCCATCCATCCTTGATGGCGGAGGTATGGAGCATCTTGAGGTGACCCGGACCGCGGGCGAGCACTGGGTGTTCTCATCCAAGGATTGGAACAAGGGGGCTGGCGGCAAGGTTGCGTTTACCGATACCACGACAACATCCTTCAGCAGAATCATTCTCCTGGGCACTACCAACGTGGACGATCAAGATTACAACAATGTTGTTCTGAAGGTTGTAAAATAAGGGTTGTCCTTGATAATTTCAACCTTGGACGGCGGTGGTGTTTATAAAGTAACCCAATGGAGACGGTGTTCATGAGGCGCGTGCTAAATTATTGTTTCATCATCGTGCTGACAGGCTTGTTGCTGGCGGCGAATGCCGCTCCCGCAAGTGCGGCCGCAAAAGTCCATGCATATACGGAAGGATTTGAAAATCTTTCCACACCACCGGCCACCTGGGCGATTCAGGGACATGTGGCAATCTCCAAGGCGGGCGCTTTTCAAGGCAAGGCCTGTTTGACTCTTGAAAGAACCCGCGCGGAACATTTCAACCCATTGTCGGTAACGCTGAATTCGTTTCCGGTTAAGCCGGGGCAATGGAGTGTCCAGGCGGCGATGAAATCCAATGTGGTGTCGCCAGACCTCTCGTACAACGGAGAACTTTCGCTGCAGATATTGGATTCCGCGGGGAACGTTCTGCGCACCGTGGAAGTAGGCTCTTGCGCCGGCAAGCGACCCTGGCATCTGTTTGCCAAGCTTGTTGAGATTCCGCGGGGGGCGGTTGCGGCGCGATTCAGCGCATGGATGAATAAGACCTCCGGCACATTCAGCATTGACGCGTTGAAGGCCTTCTACGTGCCCATCAATCCATCCGCAGTTAGCGATGTCACCGCTGTGAAGTTTTCTGATAAAGCCATCGGCGGGTTATTTTTCCCAAAAGAAAAGTTGCGGTTTGCACTGACCGTTGACACGTCCCATCCGCTGGTCCCCGCAGCGCGGCGGATAGTCTGTGTGCTTACCGATTATTGGGGGGCCGCGTATTCCAAGCCTATCAATGTTGAACTGCACACCAATAGAGGCCCAGTGGTCGTAAATACCAGTGCGGGGACAGAGCTTGTACAACCATTGCCGGGAGGACAAAGAACCTACACCGGCACGCTGAATTTAACCGGCGTTCCGATTCAGGAAGGCAAGTATTACGAGATTCACGCATCAGTTGCGGAGCCGGGTGTGGCCCAGCCTTTCCTGGCGCATTGGATGTTCGCCGTTTTACCGCAAGCCGTTACCAACAAATCTCCGCCTTTTTCGGTTCCATTTACGCAGCGAAACTGGGATGGGCGTATTCCCGAAGACGTTATTTTAACGCACCGTCTTGGCATACGTATCGCGGACTTGTGGAGCGGGTGGGATCCTACACCACCGTATCATTCCTGGGCACCGCTGATCGACTTGTGCAAAAAATACCACATGGGAGCGCTGATGGGTGCTCCCAACCGCGAAGCCAACAACGGCAACGATCCGCAATGGACCACTACGGCACTGCGGATGGGTGCAGAGCGCTTTGTGGACAAGTATAAGAACTATGGCGTCCCATTCGCCGTCAGTCTGGGCAACGAACCCGGCCCCACCAACGATGCCGCGGCCCGCAGCATGATCGCCGGGTATAAGGCGGTTTATGACGGCATCAAGTCGGCCGATCCGAAAATTCAAGTTGTCGGCACCTCCTGTGGCACGATGGATATATTTTTCAGAAATGGCTTCCAGAAATATCAGGACGCCTACGATTTCCATGACTACTTGAGTTCCGCCGGTATTCCGGAAACGTTTAAGATATATCATGAGTTTTTCAAAAAATACCCCGGCACGGCCAAGCCGATCTGGTCCACGGAAACGGGACTCAACAGCGAAGGTCTATCAACAGGCCGAATCGCCCGCACCATGGTGCGCAAGTTCGCTTTGTTTTTCGGAAGTGGCGGTGCGAATATATCCTGGTTCGATCTGCTCTACCCCAATGGCGGTGGAAAGACAATGGGCGGAGCCAGCTTCAACGTTTTTCATATTCGATACGGGAATTATTGTCCGAAGCTCACCGCAGTGAGCTATTACAATCTCATCAATGGCATCTGCATTAAAAAATGCATTGACATGAAAGATTATCCCGATCACATTGTGGACGCCCTTCTCAAGGATGACAAAAACCGTTGCCTCCAGATCATCTGGAAAGCCAAGGGACATCAGGCGGAATTTTTGCCGTTGCCCGACGTTCACGCGGTAAAGGTGATACACATTGATGGAAGCATGACGCGCCTGAATGCCCATGGCAAGGGTATAACCCTGAACATCGCCGCTTATCCATTGATGCTGTTGTACTCCGGCAGTGCCACCACACTGCCCGCCGCGCTCAATGCGCCGGCCATTTCCCTGGCTGCGCGGCCGGCCCCCATCGTTAAGGGAGGTTCCACAACAATTGCGCTGAATCTTGCGGGTGTCAGTCGGGATGATGTGACGGTTACGGCTCCGCCGTTCTGGATGGTCAAGCACGCCTCCGGAGCGACATGGACCCTGACCGCCCCGGCACAAACCAGTGCCCGCCAGGCGCGTATGAGCGTGTCGCTGAATAATGGTGCCGGTGAATTGTATTTTGGAATTCCGGTAAAAGGGCAGCTCACCGCCCGACTGGTTCCGCAAGCCAGGACCAACCCCACCTCCGCAGGATTAAAATTGCTGATTGGCAACAATGATATTACAGCACAGACGTATCTGTGGCATATCTCCATTAAACGGCAATATCCGATGGTCGGCGGACATTTTGATTTTACCCATCACGTTCCGGTGACAGCTTATTTCGGTGCCATGAACAGCGGACGGATTACTGTTCCGCCCGGCAGTCATAGGCAAATCACACTTGCCGTCACGGGACTGGAACCGCAGACCATTTATCGGGTACAGGCCTCCATTCGTAATTCGGCGGGCCAAACCCTTCTTATTCATCGTCTTATGGCGGGGTTTGTCGGCGTGCCTTTTGTTTCCCATCCGATTCCCTTGAACGGCAAACTGGATGCGGCGGCCTGGACCAAAAGCCCGGTTCTACACATTGATAAGCCAAGTCAATTCGTCTCCTTTTCCAAATCGCGGCATTGGCATGGTCTCAAGGACCTAAGTGGGGATTTGCGTTTTTTGTGGAGTAAAAAATACCTCTATGTCGGTGTGAAGGTGACGGATCGGGTGTTTTATAACCACCAGAGCGGTGATAATCTATGGGCGGGCGATGGGTTGCAATTTCTGATCGATCCGAACCGAGCCTTCACCCATAAGACCGGTTATTACGATTACAGCATGGGGGTTGGCTCCAAGGGGCCGCAGGCTTATTGCAATTCCTCCGCGGACAGCGTAGCCCCCGTCGGCAATGTGCCAAGCATTATCGTCAGCGCCCATCGCCTCAATCCGGCCAATGGTGACATAATTTACGTGCTGGCCATACCATGGTACAGACTGGCACCGTTCAGGCCCGGCATCGGACAAGATTTGGGACTCGCCATGATTCTCAATGACGACAATGGCCATGGGCACAACTGCTACATGGGCTGGTATGGCGGCGTGAGTTCCAAATTTATCAGCAATGTTGGAGACTTGGTACTGACAAGGTAATGGCCGCGCTATTATCGGTGTTTTTTATTGTAAGGTGAATGTCATGGACTGCGAGGATTTTGTTAAAGATTCCACCACGATTCTTGCCAGCGCCGCTGCCCCATCCAAGCTCGGAAAGATCGCGTATTCGATTCCGCATCAGCCCGGTACAGTCCATGACCTGTTGCTGCAGAAGCGCGATGGCACATTTGACTTGGTGGTATGGGATGAACGGGTAAAGGGAGTCAACGAGGTTACTGTGGATCTGGGACAGGTATATCCCTCGGTTAACATTTATGATCCGACGCGTGGCACTTCGGCGGTATACACTTCCCGCCGTGTTTCCTCGGTTGCCCTGACTTTGAGCAATCATCCGGAAATCATCACGCCGCGCTCGCTAACTTTAGGAGTTCTTATGTTTCAATGGCCAGTGAGAAAAAAGGGATGTCGCATTATGTTTGAAAATTACTTATGGAAGCCATGTGATGCAGCCGTCAGCGAATTTATAGGTATTGTAATGGCGGGGCTGGTACTGATAACTGCCCCAACGGTCGTGGCCGAAGCGACGGCCACGACGGCGGTCAGCGCGGCTAGGTTTCTTAGTTCCATCGGTGTGAATACACACGTTCAACACGGCGAAAATGCCTCGAAGATGATAGGGATGTTGAAATATCTCGGAGTTCGCAATATCCGGGATGCGGCCGATAATAACTACAACGTGTCGGGATTGATCTTGCTACATCGAAAGGCCGGTGTTCATGTCGTTTTTGGCCCGGGAAGTGGAGCAAAAACAGCCTCTCTCCACAAGACCATAATCGCCTGCCGAAAGCTCGCGCTCGCCGGTGCACTGCTGGCAGTTGAAGGGCCTAATGAACCTAACAATTTTGGTGGCGTCAGTTATCATCGGATTAACTCGACAAAGACAAAAAACTGGATGCCTGTTGCGGAATATCAGAGAGCTTTATATCGCGCTGTAAAACGCGACCCGATCTTAAAGCGCTATCCAGTATTCAACATAAGCGAAGCGGGAGCCGAGGATAATAATGTGGGTCTCCAATACCTGAAGATTCCCGCTGGTGCGGGCACATTGATGCCAACCGGAACGGTATTTGCCGATTTTGCCAATGTTCACAACTATGTCTGCGGTCTTATCAAAGGGCCTGTCGACAATCAGGCATATAAGGCGGCGAGCAACATAGGCGTACCGGGTTTTGACGGGATTTTTGGTAATCAAGGCATTACGTGGAGAGAGCATTTCACGGGGTATTCGGCCGGTGCATTGGCGACTTTGCCGAAGGTTACGACGGAAACCGGTTGGAAGACAGACGGTACCCCTTCCGGCGATGTTATCCAAGGTGATATGATCTTGGATGTTTTTCTGGATCAATACACGGCTGGTTGGAGATACACCTTTATCTATGAGCTTATGGACGACTCGCGGAATAAATGGGGCTTCTACAAGGCCAACTATGTGACGGCACGGAAATCCGCCGACTATCTTCACAACCTTACCACGATTCTTGCCAGCGCCGCTGCCCCATCCAAGCTCGGAAAGATCGCGTATTCGATTCCGCATCAGCCCGGTACAGTCCATGACCTGTTGCTGCAGAAGCGCGATGGCACATTTGACTTGGTGGTATGGGATGAACGGGTAAAGGGAGTCAACGAGGTTACTGTGGATCTGGGACAGGTATATCCCTCGGTTAACATTTATGATCCGACGCGTGGCACTTCGGCGGTATACACTCCCCGCCGTGTTTCCTCGGTTGCCCTGACTTTGAGCAATCATCCGGAAATCATTGAAATTTCACGCCGCGCTCGCTAACTTTAGGAGTTCTTATGTTTCAATGGCCAGTGACAAAAATCTGTTCTTTACTGGGCAAAGCATGCACGATCGCAATCGCCACTGCGATCTTCGTGCTGGGATGCCACACCGCGTTGGCCAAAGGTGGGCAAGTGGTCAAGAGTGGCCAATTGGCGAACCGGGATCCTTTTGGCGTGGCCACCGGAGCTCCAGCCTCTGCCGCTTATGCCAAGTGGATGCCCTTAATGAAGAAAGCGGGGGTAAAGTGGGCGCGACTGGGGGTGTCGTGGCGCGGTATCGAGCCCAAGCGTGGAACTTGGAACTTCAAGACATTGGATTCCATGATTAAAGTCAGCGCGGCCAACGGAATGTATCTTAACGGTTTATTCCTATACAACGCACCGTGGATCAATGCGAACACCCATACATTTCCGATGCACCATCTCAGGGCTTGGTCGAAATATGTTTCCAAGCTCGTTACACATACCAAGGGAAAAGTCGATTACTACGAAGTCTGGAACGAGCCGGAAGCGTTTGCCACCGGTGGAACCGCGGCCCAATACGGCCGACTTGTGCGCGTGTCATACGACGCGGCCAAGAAAGCCAATCCACATGTCCAGATCGGCTTGAGCGTACACTGCGTAGATGTGGTGTACATGCAGGAAGCAATCCAGGCCGGTGCAGCCAACCATTTTGATTTTATTTGTGTGCATCCCTATGAGGTGCTGGGCATGGTGCAACACGGATGGGAGGGTGATTATATGAGCATCGTTCCCACTATTCGCAAGATGCTGGCAGTATATGACCCGGCCAGAGTTAACGTGCCAATCTGGATTACCGAGGAAGGTGAACAGATTGGCGCTTACGGGGCCACGGTCACTTCGCAGACGCGGGATATCGTCAAGGGTTATGTCATGGGCATCGCCGAGGGCTTTGCCCGCATTGAGTGGTATCAGGCCATGGACGGTGCCAGCACCGGCATGGGGTTGCTGACCCGAAAGGGGTCTTCGCGCCCGGCTTATACGGCCTTGCAAACCACGACCAGATATATCGGGCCAATCCCCGACTACCAGGGGTGGGTGCTTCTGAATCACCACGATTACGGCTTTATTTTTAAGGGGCCACAAGGCAACGTTCTGTTCACTTGGGCCACGCCAGGCAATATCGATTGGGTAAAGTTCACCGGAAGTGTGCGGATCATTGACCCAGCCACTGGCATGAGGGGCAATCTGGCGGCTGGCATCCCGCTGTGTTTGACCAATGCCCCGATGGTGGTGGTTGGTGTTTCGGCCAAGTTGGTGGCCGAAGCGCAACATGATAAATCACAGCCCTTTCCGTGGGGTGGCAATTACAGTCACGCCGCCAGGGTGTCTATCCGCATGGGTAGTCCCAATCAGGACCGCGGACTGCACCAGCTTACCCCAAATAGTACTTCAGCGGCGGTTCACATCTACGGCACTACGGCGCGGCTATGCAACAATGTCAGCGGGCATGTTCAGCAGAACTTTGAGGTCGATCCGAATTTTATTTCGTTCCGGCCTCACCATGTGAATATCACGGTCACCGCGCGCCTAAACAAGAGTAACACGCCAGCCGGATTCGTCGTTGGTTACGAATCAACGACCGGCCTCAAGAACAACAGTCCCGGAGGCTGGTGGACTATCCCGGGGAATCGACGCTGGTACACTCACACATTTAAGCTTTCCGATGCGGAGTTTGTCGGCGTATGGGCGTACAACTTTGACATCAATTCCGACCGCCCAAATAAAGGTGGATACTACATCAAGAAAATCGTTGTAACCAAGTAACCCAAGAAAGGAATTCGTATGGTTGGCCAAGAGATTCTCGACATTGCGATATGCCGGCGGGAGTTCTTAAAAAAATGTATTGTGGCTTCCGCCGCAGTGGGTGGAACCAATTTCGCTTATCCAGATGGCAGGCAGACATATGGCGATTCCGTGGTGAATGTGCTAATATCCTCCGATGCTAGGCACCTTCGCTCCGCAGTCGTCCGGCCCGTCATTGGTACGGGTGCGCATGGTCATACGTTTCCAGGTGCCACAGTTCCTTTTTCGCTGGTGCAACTCAGCCCGGAAAGCGCCGGAGGATTTGAACCGCACTGGTGGAACGGTTTGAGTATGTACCAATGGGACCACGACGGAGGATACCACTTTCCGGATAATGTGATCATTGGCTTCAGCCATACCCATGTGTCGGGCACGGGCGGTGAGGCGTTGGGTGATGTGCTCCTGATGCCGACCATTGGCGCAGTGCGCTGGAATCCCGGTGCTCCGGGTGACACATATTGCGGTGGACATTGGAAGGGGCATGTCAAAACCTCGGCCCAGTGGGAATTGCAGTCACGTGATCACGGCTATTGTTCCCGTTTCTCCCACCAGAATGAAACCATACGGGCCGGGTATTACAGCGTACTCTTGGATGATTTTGGCGTTTTGGCCGAGCTTACCGCCACGACCCGTTGTGGTATGCACCGTTATACCTTCCCCACTGGTAAGTCAAGCCATGTTATTCTCGATCTGGTGCATGCGCTTGATGAAACAGTCTACGAAGCACAGTTAAATGTTGAAAACACCACCACGGTCAGCGGGTATCGCGGCACACATGGATGGGCACCGGATCGACAGGTGTATTTTGTCATAGAGTTCTCACGTCCCTTCGCATCCTGTCTGGTGCAGCAGAACGGAAAAGTTCAGGCTGGAGACATCGGATCGGTTTCAGGGCCAAAACTAAAAG
The DNA here is from genome assembly GCA_027313145.1 of Phycisphaerales bacterium. Lineage (GTDB taxonomy): Bacteria > Planctomycetota > Phycisphaerae > WQYP01 > WQYP01 > JAMDCX01. The sequence continues at coordinate 13,534 of DAHVEJ010000025.1, forward strand.
CGGCATTTAATTTTTCAAAAACTGACGGTGATCCGCTGCTAATTAAAGTTGGCATATCGGGCACCGGTATTGAAGGTGCCCGCAAAAATTTACAGGCGGAAATTCCGCACTGGAATTTTAATGAAGTAGCCGTCCAAGCTACCGAGCAATGGAATAACGCCCTGGGCACATTGGAAGCTCAACTGCCCAATAAGGAGCTTACGCAGACCTTTTACACCGCCGCCTATCACGGCATGATCGGCCCGACCACATTTAACGATGTGGATGGCAAGTATCGTGGTGAAGATCACAGAAATCATTCCAATCCCGGATTCACCAATTACACGACACTTTCGATATGGGATATTTATCGGACCCAGTTCCCATTTATGATGCTTACTCATCCGGATCGAATCACTGATGTAATGCGGACTTTCTTGGCCAGCTATCACCAACTGAATCAGGATTCGCTACCGGTGTGGCCTTTATGGGGGTTTGATTCCTTGGGGGGGATGACGGGGTTTCACGCCGTTGCGATGATATTAGGAGCTTTTACTCGAGAATTTCGCAATTGGGATGTGGCGGCCATGTATGAAGCTATGAAGGTTACGGCCATGAATGACCGTAACTACCAGAACCAATTTCGTCAATATGGATTTGTCCCAACGGAAGAACTACCTGCCCCCGGTAAGCAATCGGTGTCTCGAACGCTGGATTATGCTTATGACTGCTGGTGCGTGGGCGCTATGGCAGAATTGCTGAAAAAGTATGACGATGCCAAAATGTTCTATAATTTTGGTCAGAACTATAAGAATCTCTTTGATCCCAAAGTCGGGTTTATGCGTGGGAAAACCAAAGATGGAAAGTGGCGAGACCCCTTCCGTCCGGATTGGGAGTACCGATCCGACTACACCGAGTCGGACGCGTGGCAGGCGACGTTCAATGTTATGCATGATGTGCGGGGACTCATCGACCTGTATGGCGGCGATCAACAGTTTATCGCGAAACTGGACGCACTATTTACCGCATCCAGTAAGGTGTACCACGCCAAACCGGACATCAGTGGAATGGTGGGCCAAGACGCACAGGGCAATGAACCCAGCAACCATATTCCGTACCTTTACCCCTTTGCCGGAGCCGCTTGGAAGACCCAGTACTGGGTGCGCAAGGTAGCTGCATTATATAACAACACCTCGAATGGCATTCCGGGTAACGATGATTGCGGTCAGCTTTCAAGTTGGTTTGTTTTAACCGCCATGGGCTTCTATCCGGTCAATCCGGCCACCGGGGTGTACGTGATTGGCAGCCCACTGATAAACCGGGCGAAGATCCACAACCGTGCTACGGGAACCACGTTTAGCATCATCGCGGAAAATAATTCTGTGGGAAATCTTTATATTCAAAGTGCCAAACTCAACGAAAGAGAACTGACCCGCTCATGGTTTACCCATGCCGATATTGTGGCGGGTGGTGAACTGTATTTCCGCATGGGTCGGACGCCCAATAAGGATTGGGCTTCCGCCAAGGCGGATCGTCCACCGTCGGGACTGGTGATATCGTAAATTGAGCGGCACGGAAACATAATACAAAAATAAGTCGATGTTCGAACCAAGGTTATGCACATGAGAAGAAAGGTTGAAAAACTATGGGAAATAAACCGCGCATAGAGAATGTTGCCATCTCACGACGAGATATTCTCAAAACCTCCAGCTTGCTGGCTGGAGCCGCCGCGCTTTCCGCCGACGCTTTGTGGACGCCCGGTGCGCTCGCCGCGTTGGAGGAAAGTTACAAATTAAGCCCCTTCGGCATTGGTGGCGACGCCCATTCCTCGCGCTGGATTGAACGCTGGATGCCGCAGATGGCGGCGATCGGTATTACCATGTATCGGTCAGCCAATCCGAATCAGATTGCGTTTCTCGATAAATGTCACATGCACTTCGGTTGCCTGCTGTATGGTCTTCCTCCGGGCGACAAGGGACCTTGGGGCCTGCCCATAAATGACCTTTCTGGTTGGCGGAAATACGTTATCAACCGGGTCAAACAGTTCAAGGGACGCGTCAAGTACTGGGAGATATGGAATGAGCCGCCCAATGGTATCGGCCGTGGGCAGACGGCGGCGGATTACGCCAAGGTTCTTAACATTGCGTATGATGCGATACATGCCGTCGATCCGGACGGACTGGTCGGAATGGCGGCAAAATCGGTAGACATTAATTGGCTGTATCAGACGATCAGGGCGGGCGGACGCTTCGACTGGATCACGCTGCATCCCTATGAAACCGCGGGATGCGTGATCACGCATCCCGGTACCGAAATGGTTTACCTGCAGATCGTCAAGACGCTGCGCAAAATGCTCGCTGATCTGCGCCCGGCGCAAGTTAATTGTCCCATCATTTTCACCGAACTGGGTTGCGCAGCCGGCGGCCAATGGGGGCCGCGGATTCCAGGATTCACCGCCCCGCAGGCACAGGCTCATGCGGTGGTGAAATTCTACACCATGGGTATCGCTCAGGGGGTCGACTGTATTGAATGGTTTGAGGGCATGGATGGCGACAGCGGGCCGATGGGCCTTTTGGAATATAGCGGCAAGCCGCGACCAGCCTACACGGCGTATGGCCAGATGGTGAAGTACCTTGGAAAGTATCCCAAATATCTTGGCTGGGTCATGCTGGACAAAACAAACTATGCGTTTGTTTTCCGCGGGGCCAATCGCACCATTTTAGCCACATGGGCCACAAGCTGGACCGGCAGCCGCGTCAATTTTGGCCGACAGGTGCGGATTGTGAATCCGATTACCGGGCACGTTCGTGAAGCGGCAGGGTGTCATTTGACGGTCGCGCCGATATTCGTGGATGGCGTTCCAGAAAATCTCGTCTTGCAGGCCACATCCAACAAAAACAAGCCCTTCCCATGGGGCGGCGACTACACTCATGCGCGATCGGTTTCAATCACCTTTGGCCACACGAACGAGTCAAAAGGGTTGCACACCCAGTCGGCCAAGACCGTCGCCATGGATGTTATTGCTTATGGCGGATCGGCTCGCTCCGGAGGCGTTCCCGGCGGAAATGTCTTCATGGTGGATCCAAACTTTCTTTCTTACACGTCAATACCCATTGAAATCAGCGTTGTGGTGCGGCGTAATCGGCAAAACAGCCCGTCAAGCATCCAATTGAATTACGAATCAACCTCCGGCTTCAAAAATACCAGTCGTTATAACATCCCCGATAACAAACGGTGGTACACCGCTAAGTGGAAAATTACGGATTCGCAATTTGTGAGTATGTGGGGATTTAATTTCACCATGAATCAGGGATCGTATGACATCAAGAGCGTGACGGTGACCAAATTGGACGAGTAAAGGCCAGTCGGAGCGTATTGGCCAGAGATGCTTGTAGACCTTCATTAACAGGAATTCGGATTTCACATTTGGTTCGTTTGAAAGGATATTCCATTATGAAAAACAACCCTGAACAATCAAAACCAGTTGTATCAAGGCGGAATCTGATGAAAACCGCGGCGGTACTGGCCGGAGCGGCGGCGGTGGGTGCTGACACACTGTGTACCTCCGGCGTCAGCGCCGCGCCAAAGCCCATGCTGACGAATTTGATATCAATCAGTTCTCCGGCATATTGCTCCACTATTGATGGTACCACAACCATATCCATCGTCGCACCCGGTGCGAAAAAAGTCATGGTTAATTGCTGGAAACCGGGAGGTATCTTTGGCCACGATTCCACAGTAGGGCATGTTGCGCTCAACGGCGATGGCGAAGGGTCGATCGTGTTTCACGCAGATGAGTATCCGCACGGCCCGATTACCGTCCGAATTGTTGGTTTTAATGGCGACAATCAGGTCGTGGATCGTTGCTATCTCCAACTCTACAACGCCGGTGGTGTGAAATGGATGCAGGGAATGCCGAAAATCACCCCGCCTCCAGCGCAGGGGATGTCGCTCGTGTTTGCCGATGATTTTGATCGAATGCCGTCCATTTCCAGCTCCGGCCATTCCACCTATTACGATCATAAACCACCCAATGGATCAGAGGATTTCAGTTCTATTCCATTCACCGGATACGACCAGCGCAATAATCCATTTTCTCAGGTGGACACATGGCTGAGAATCCGGGCTGACGCCACTAAAAATAGTACCGGTATTATAGCCTCCATCAAAAATTATCCCTATCCCGGCGGTATTACCGCCAAAGCCCCATGTTATTTCGAGTGCCGTTTCATCGCGCCTAATGCCGTCGGCACATGGCCTGCATTCTGGCTTTTGACGTGCGGTGGCAAACCCAACGTCTGTGATGAATTGGATATTATTGAGGCGTACGGCGGGAACGGGGCGCACGAACCTAACGCGTACGATACTTACAGGGTTACGCCCCATGCATGGAATCAGGGGGCGTTCGGAAATCGGTTGCAGTCGCAAGCATATAAGGCTGTGCATGACCCTATTCGAATGAAAAAGTTCGGCATCCCCTCCACATGGTACCAAGCCTCTCACATTTACGGGTGCAGGATCACCAGACTCAACACATCCTATTACTGCGATAATACTGAGGTGGCACGCCATTTAACGCTTCCCCTCTCGAAATATTTGCCATTTTTCTTTTTGATTAACCTGGCCACCGGCGGAGGATGGCCGGTGAACCTTTCTCGCTATAATGGCATTGCTGATATGTATGTGGATTATGTGCGAGTATATGCAGGAACTTAGCTTTTTACATTTCCCGTGCTAGAGTTGCGTATCTTGGCCCTTATTTGGAGACAGTATTATGAGTAACCATGTCAAATTTCGCCATCGCTCCGCACTTATTCTGCTGTTAGTTGTCGGACTTATATGGCCAACCATTGCGCATGGCGCGTCGGTAGCGCCGATTCGCGTGGCGTGCGTGGGCGACAGCATTACATGGGGAGACACGCTCAAACATCGATTGACACAGGCTTGGCCGGGGGCATTGCAAAACTTGCTCGGCGCACATTATAAGGTGGTCAATTTCGGATATAGCGGAGCCACGATGCTTAAGAAAAGCGATCTGTCATATTGGACCACATCAGAATTCAGGGCCGTCACGACATTTGATCCGAATATTGTTATCATCATGCTCGGTAGTAATGATACCAAAACACAAAATTGGAAATCCGCATTAACTTTCAAGGCGGACACCGAAGCCATGATACGGCATTTTGAACACCTGAAAGCCCATCCCAAAGTGTACATTTGTACGCCCCCGCCTTTGACCCAGATTCATTGGCATGAAAGTGAAAAGGTATTGGTACAGGGGGTCATTCCTCAGATAAAAATAGCGGCAAAGGCTATGAACATTCCGGTTATCCATATTTACGGCATGATGATGAAGCACATCACCGCCAAAACACCGGCTTATTATTATTCTCGGGACGGCGTGCATCCGAATCCGCGCGGACAGGCGCTAATGGCAAGGTTTATCTATCATGGGGTAATTGCGCGATAGCGCTAATTCTCCGGTGGAAACTCGACAGAATAAAATTCGTGATTCCCAAGAATGCCAACTCGGTGGTTGGCACCAAGCTGAGTTTTAACCGGTAATAAGGAGTTTTTATGGTGTCTCAAGAAACTCGATTTTGTACGATCTGCCGACGAAAATTCATGACTCAACTCATAGCGACTTCCGCTGCAATAGGTGCAACCGCTTTGGTCAATCAAACCAACTGTGTGGCCGATGGCAATTCCGGGGTGGTCCCGCTGATCGGTACTTATCTCAGTAAGCAGCTTGCCCGCGTTGCTCCCATGATCGGCACCGGCGGCTATGGGCGCACCTTTCCCGGAGCGATGGTCCCATTTGGGCTGGTGCAACTTAGTCCTGATACCGCCGGACATGCGCAGCCGCAGTGGTGGCGGCAGGGGCGAAATGTCATCGTATATCCGTGGGAACACTGTTCCGGATACTTTTATCCTGACAACGTTATCCGCGGTTTTAGCCACACGCATATTTCCGGGGCCGGTTGTCCGGAGTTGGGCGATGTGCTGCTGATGCCCGGTACCGGGCCGGTATGCTGGAACCACGGTGGCTCGGGTTGGCAACACGACGCACAGAGAGAATCCATTGGATCACATTCCGGTTGGGTAGCCCGAAAATCGGGATACGCCTCGCGGTTTTCGCATCAGCACGAGACTTCGCGCCCCGGATATTATCGCGTGTTGCTGCAAGATTCCGGCGTTTTGGCCGAACTTACCGCCACGACCCGTTGTGGTATGCACCGTTATACCTTCCCCACTGGGAAGTCAAGCCATGTTATTCTCGATCTGGTGCATGCGCTTGACCAAACCGTGTTTGAAGGCCAACTCAATATTGAAAGCGACACCGCCATCAGCGGGTATCGCGGCACGCATGGATGGGCACCAGATCGACAGGTGTATTTTGTCATAGAGTTCTCACGTCCCTTCGCATCCTGTCTGGTGCAGCAGAACGGAAAAGTTCAGGCTGGAGACATCGGATCGGTTTCAGGGCCAAAACTAAAAGCGGCATTTAATTTTTCAAAAACTGACGGTGATCCGCTGCTAATTAAAGTGGGCATTTCAGGTACCAGTATCGAAGGTGCCCGTAAGAATTTACAGGCGGAAATTCCACACTTTGATTTTGATTTTGTCCAGCGGCAGGCCCAACAAACTTGGAATGAGGCGCTATCGGGACTGGAAGCTCAACTGCCCGATAAGGACCTCACGCAGACGTTTTACACCGCCGCCTACCACAGCATGGTCGGACCAACCACATTTAATGATGTGGATGGCAAGTATCGCGGGGAGGATCATAAAAATCATCCCAACCCCGGCTTCACCAATTACACCACCATGTCGATATGGGATATTTATCGCGGTGAATTTCCTTTTATCATGCTGACCCAGCCACACCGAACCAACGACATGATCTCCACGCTACTGGCGGATTATCAGCAACTCAACGCCCATGCACTGCCGGTCTGGCCGTTGTGGGGAAACGAAACGTGGAGCATGACGGGCTTTCATGCTGTCGGCATGATTCTTGGTGCCTATACCCGTGGCTTCCGTGGTTATGACGTGGAAGCGGTCTATGCGGCCATGCGGGACACCGCCCTGTTGGGTGCCACCGCCAACGGCAGCCGGGAAATGCAGGCAGCCTTCCGACATTTTGGCTATCTGCCCGCAGCGCCCCAAACTGCCGCCAAAACCATTGGACACGAGGATCAAAAACAGGCGGTGTCGCGTAGTCTGGATTTCGCTTATGACTACTGGTGTGTTGGGGCCATGGCGGAACTGCTGGGTAAGCATGACGATGCCAAAATGTTCTATAAATTTGGGCAGAATTATAGAAATCTCTTTGATCCGAAAACCGGGTTCATGCGCGGGAAAACCGCTGATGGCCAATGGCGAGAGGGACCTTTCCGACCCTTCCATCCTAATGAGGACTATTGGCCGGATTACACCGAATCCGACGCCTGGCAGGCCACGTTCAATGTCATGCAGGATGTGCGGGGATTGATTGATTTGTATGGTGGGGATCAACCATTTATCGCCAAACTTGATGCCCTTTTTACCGCGCCATCCCACATTCGTAACTATGATGTGGACATTACCGGCATGGTAGGTCAGGATGCGCAGGGCAATGAACCCAGCAACCATATTCCGTACCTTTACCCCTTTGCCGGAGCCGCTTGGAAGACCCAGTACTGGATTCGCAAGGTTTTAGCCCTGTACAACAATTCGCCCAAGGGGCTTCCGGGAAATGATGATATCGGCCAGACATCCAGTTGCTTCACTTTTGGCGCATTGGGCTTTTATCCCGTCAATGCTGCCACGGGAGTCTATGTGATAGGCAGCCCGCTGGTAAATCGAGCAAAGATTCACAACGCTATCGCTAGGACCACCTTTGCCATCATCGCAGAAAATAATTCACATGAGAATATGTACATCCAATCCGCCAAACTCAACGACAAGGAACTGACGCGATCATGGATTACGCATGCCGATATTGTCGCCGGCGGAGAGTTGTATTTCCGGATGGGCCATAAGCCCAATAAGGAATGGGCCTCGGCCAAGGCGGACCGGCCGCCATCCGGCCTGGTTCTGTGATTGATAAATCAGTTGGCCTTCTTTTCTCGGAGAAATTATGAGCGAATATTCTCTTTATAACATGCAACGACGAAATTTTTTGAAGGCGTGTGCGGCGGTTGCGGTGGTCGGTACTATATCCAACCAATTGTCGGCGGCGGACACTGAAGATCCTGTGGTTCAGGATCTCGCTTTAGAAAACGGATTATCGTCCTCCACCGGATATACACGTCTGGTACGGCCCATCATCGGCACGGGCTGGCACGGCCATACGTTTCCCGGTGCCATGGTGCCATTTGGTCTGGTGCAATTAAGCCCGGATACGGCGGGGCCACCGGAGGCACCGGAGAGAAACCGGGGGCAGCCCTTCGACGCTTATGGCTGGGACCACTGTTCAGGATATTTTTATCCGGATACAACAATACTGGGTTTTAGTCATGATCATATTTCCGGATCGGGCGGCGGCGATCTTGGCGATGTGATGCTAATGCCTAACGTGGGGCCGATATATTGGAACGCTGGCGCGCCGGGGGCGGAACATGAAGCGCAAATTCAGGCCTTGGGTGAAAAGTCGGGTTGGCAATCGGGCAAAAAAGGATACTCTTCACGGTTTTCGCACCATCATGAAACCGCCCGGGCGGGATATTACCGTGTACTCTTGGAGGATTCCGGCACGGTCGCCGAACTTACCGCCACCATCCGCTGCGGTATGCACCGCTATACATTTCCCGCGACCAAGCCGGGGCATGTCATTCTTGATCTGGTGCACGGCATTGGCGAGACCGTCTATGAAGCGCAAATGAATATTGAAAATTCCACCACCATCAGCGGTTATCGCGGCACCCATGGGTGGGCACCGGACCGACAGGTGTATTTCGTTATCCAATTCTCGCAGCCTTTTGAAGCCTGCCAGGTGCAACGCAATGGCAAGGTTCAGACCGCGTCGGCTGGTTCCGTTCAAGGGCCAAAACTAAAAGCCGCATTCAATTTTTCAGCAACCTCCGGCAAACCGCTGGTGATTAAAGTGGGTATCTCCGGCACGGGCATTGAGGGTGCTCGCAAAAATCTGCAGGCCGAAATTCCGCATTTTGATTTTGACGCCATTCATCAGCAGGCTACACAGACGTGGAACAAGGCACTGGCATCATTGGATGCGAACTTTTCCACCAGAGAAATGGCGCAGACATTCTATACCAGCGCCTATCACGCCATGATCGGTCCCAGTACGTTTAACGATGTCAATGGCTCCTACCGTGGGGAGGATCGCAAAAATCACAGCAACCCTGGCTTCACCAATTACACCACTATTTCAATATGGGATATTTACCGCGGTCAGTTCCCCCTGATGATGCTGACCCATCCGGAACACATCAATGACGTCATTAACACATTATTAGTGGATTATCAGCAAGTGCATCAGCACTCTTTGCCGGTATGGCCGCTATGGGGATTTGAAACCTGGGCCATGACTGGGTTTCACGCCGTAGGCATGATCTTGGGGGCCTACACCCGTGGGTTTCGGGGTTATGACGTGCAGGCCGTTTATGCCGCCATGCGGGATACCGCGCTGGTGGGTGCCACCGCCAACGCCAACAAACAACTGCAGGAAGAATTCCGCCGCCACGGCTACGTTATTTCCGGGCCGGCTACGCCCGCTGAAATGATTACCGGACCTGGCAAGCAATCCGTTTCCCGAACCTTGGATTTTGCTTACGATTATTGGTGCGTCGGTGCCATGGCGGATTTACTTGGCAAACATGAAGACGCCAAAATGTTTTATAAACTCGGCCAGAATTACAAAAATATCTTTGACCCCAAGACCGGCTTCATGCGCGGCAAACTCGCGGATGGCAAATGGCGTGAACCCTTCCGGCCTGATCAGGATGAATGGTACGACTATACCGAATCCGACGCCTGGCAGGCGACATTTAACGTCATGCAGGATGTCCAGGGATTGATCGATTTATTCGGCGGTGATGCAAACTTCATCGCTAAATTGGATGGCCTGTTCACCGCCCCATCTCATATTTATGAGTACGATGTGGACATTACCGGTATGGTCGGCCAGGATGCCCAGGGCAATGAACCCAGCAATCACATTCCGTATTTGTATCCGTTTGCCGGGGCGGCGTGGAAAACCCAATATTGGATTCGTAAAGTTCTGGGCTTGTACAACAACACGCCGACCGGCATCCCCGGCAACGATGATATTGGCCAAATTTCCAGCTGCTTTACCATGGGGGCTTTGGGGTTTTATCCAGTCAATGCGGCTACCGGCGTGTACGTCATCGGCAGTCCGTTGATAAACCGTGCCAAGATAAACAACCCGGCGACGAAAACAACATTTTCCATCATTGCCGAAAATAATTCGCCGCAGAATTGTTACATCCAAACCGCCCGGCTTAATGGAAGAGAACACACGCGTTCCTGGTTCACGCATGCCGATATTGTCGCCGGTGGAGAGTTGTATTTCCGGATGGGCCATAAGCCCAATAAGGAATGGGCCTCGGCCAAGGCGGACCGGCCGCCATCGGCGCTTATTCTGTGAGTTGTGACGTAGTGGAGGCGATAACTCCTCCGTCATGGAGATCATCCCCGGTGTTTTTGGTGCAGGAGTTTGAAAATGCAGAACTTTTCCAGGCGTAATTGGTTGGCCATGGCGGGTGTGACCAGCATGGCTCTGGCAGGCCGCGCCACGCTAGGCGATCCTTCGGAGGCTGGAATGGTGGCGGACCAAATTGGTGCGCCTCCGCTCCGTCCTTTCGCCCGGAATGTTTTGGAGTTTGGTGCCAGCGGTGAGGGAAAAACGGATGATACATCGGCATTCCAGAAAGCTCTGGATGCGGTATATGCCTCAGAGGGCGGAATCGTGCATGTTCCGGCTGGGCGGTATCTCATTGCTGGGGTTCTTCAGGTTCCGCCTTACACCGCAATCGAGGGCGTTTTTCGCGGCCCAACTTCACACACCACGTTGGGCAAGGCGAAGCACGCCGCCAATACACGCCAGGCGGCCGGCTCCGTACTGATGGCCACGGGCGGCAGGGGTGATGAAGACGCAAAACCATTAATTTCCATGTCGGAGAATTCCGCCGTGCTCGGGCTTTGTATCTTTCATCCGAAACAGAACAGGCACAGTACGCCGGTGGCCTATCCGTGGACGATCAGTATGAATGGAAATAACTGTACCGTTGAAAATGTTGAGTTATTGAATTCGTGGCGTGGCATTCAAGCGGTGCGGGCTCATCGGCATCTGATTCGCAATGTCTCCGGGCAGCCCCTGAAAACCGGTATATTCGTCGATGAAGTTTACGATATCGGAAGAATTGAAAATGTTCACTTCAACCCATGGTGGAGTGGAATCCGCCCATTGCTGGAATTCATATATCGACAAGGGGAATCATTCGTGTTTGGCCGCACGGATTGGGAATATGTCCTCAATACGTTTTCATTTGGTTATCACGCGGGCTATCGGTTTATCGAGGGAAAGACCGGATCATGCAACGGCAATTTTGTTGGCATCGGCGCGGATGCTTCCTGGCACGCTTGCGTGATCGAGCATGCGCAGGAGCCGGGGTTGCTGATTACCAATGGTGAATTTGTGTCGTTTGATTATCTTCATCTTGGCGAGGCGGTTGATTCGGTGCAGGTGCTGGTGAAGGAGGGCATACATCAGGGTGCATGGAATCGCGGGCCGGTGCGATTCGTGAATTGCTCATTCTGGGGTCCTTGTCGGCAAATTGCCCGGTTGGAATCCGACACTACGCTTGGATTTGGTGATTGCACATTTTGTCAATGGGATAAGGCACATCCCGCGATTACCGCCATTGCCGGAAATCTGCTGGTAAATGGATGTGAATTCCGCCAAGATGGAGAACAAATTCGTCTGGGGCCGAAGGTTCAGCGGGCGGCAATCTGCGGAAATCTTAGCCAGGGCCAGGGGAGAATTGTTATTGACGCGAAGGATGACAATATTCAGATCGGGCTAAATAGTGGAATGCAATGGGAATAGGCCAATTGGAATTGATTTGGGTTGTTTACTTTTCTAGTGACGCCCAGTTTGCGTAAGGAGTTATGATGAACACTCGCCTTTTCGGAAATCCTGACCGTCGCAATTTTCTGAAGGCTTGCGCTGCCACGGCAACAACCGCCATGGTCGCCACGCTGACAGCGGGTTGTGTCGCGCAACCTCATATTCAAACCGCCATGCAGTCAGTCAGCGTTCCGCCAGCTAGGTCGGGATCTACGGCTGCGGATCGCTGGCTAGAGCTGGATCTCTACTGGTTCAAACAACATGATATGGTCAGCTCCGTCGAAGAGTTCTGGCACCGGTACGCACCATTGTTTACCGGTGTGGAAGGTTATCGCGGCGTGATTCTCAATGTCGGTTGGACGCCCGAATACATTATGGATTGGTCGGGTGATCTTGCGCAGCGCATCCTCATGCCCGCCATTGGCGGTGGTGGCTCTGTGGCCGGGCAACAGCCATGGGTTGCCGAAACCGCACCGTTGACCGGCGATTGGGCCCAGAGGATCGAACAATGGGACATGCGCTTTGGGCAGGCGAAAAGTGTCCCGCCGCATGGCTACGGGCCTTGGACATACGGCGATCTGAAACAACTCTGCATGCTCCTGCGGGGCGGAGCCAATGAGCGTGGAATAACTGATTTAAGAGTTGGCTCACTGACGCTGGCATGGACTGCCGCTTATGGTACGTTGAAGACAAATTATGGCAATAGGCCCAGTTTTCTGGCGGAACATCCGGAGATTTTTACCGCGGCCATCGGAATAAAACCTCCCTTTTTGTACTTTGATCCCGGCAATCTGCTTCACCACGATCCCAAACATTATGGCGGCCTGCCGGACGGCATTCCAGAAGGAATGCCCGTTCACCAGATGTTCGCATTGCAATGGGGCAGTCTTTCCAAGGCGGCGGGACTCGATGCCATTATGCTGCGGGACTCCTTTGGATTCCCGATTCCCTATGAGCGGCGCGGTCAATATGGGCCGCTGGCCCCCACGGCGGAATTAGCCCGCAAATGGACGGCCACCACCGCGGCACTGGTACGGGAAACCAAGCAGGCCAATCCCAAGGCATTGGTGATGATGTATTCCAATGCCGCCAGCGCTATCGGCGATTGGCGCTGCAACTGCTGCGATCTGGAAACCATCGCCAAAGAAGGCTACCTCGATATTTTTGTGGATCAGACCTGGGCAGGCGCATGGAATGAAATTGGTACGCGCAACACGGACCTTTGGAATGATTCGAGTCTGGGTTACACCTTTCAGTTGGCGTATACTCTGATGCACGCGGCAATTCTTGCGGATACCAATGTCCGTCATTATCCGCTGACGGAAACCTTTGATGCCTGGGAATCTTGGAATGTCATAGCCACCGTTCCCGAGCGTTTGCGCTGGGAGATATGGGCCTATTTACATGCGGGCGTTAAAACACCAACCGGCTTAAAACTGCCCGCTGGTTCCTACATTTCATGGGGAAATCAGGGTAAGCGACTGCTCACTGCCGAAGATGTTCACTTTTTGGCAACCAATATCAATGCGGCGTCCGAGGATGCCCGGAAAACCACCGAAATCTTCGGTCCGACTCTGGTGTATTCACGGGAAACCATGCAATGGCAGATGGATCATGCCAATCCCAACAATGACATCAAAGAATGGATTGATGAACAGGCCGGATCGGTAATGAAATGGCCTGTGCCAATCCATTCCGCCACACGCCTCGAATGGCTGCCCGAGGTCAAATCCGATTTATTTATTCTGCAAACGCCGTCGTATTTGAGCGCCGCACATTTGAAGATGCTGGTCAGTATGATCAATAGCGGCCAGCCTGTGGCCATCTTCGGTTCACCGGCGGGCGGAATCTCTACCGAGTTGGAAAGCCTCATCGGCATAAGCGGGGTGCGGCAAAATAGCGCCACTTTCAAAGCAGCGCTACATGTTGCCTCCCTCGGCGATGGAGCCGCAAAATTTGTGGAGCATATTCCGGATCAATTCCCCACACTCACACGGTTGACAACCAATAAGGCCACTGCCGACACCCAAGTTATTTACACCGTGGATAAAAATCCCACGCTGCTTCTCAATACCACCGGCGGCAAGCGCGTACTGGCATGGGATCCACCATTTTTACGAACCATCGGCGTTTCCAATGAGCCGCTGCTGCAAATCTGGGGCGGCAGCCCGGTACCTTACGCAATAACCGCCGGGACGTTGAATGATCTCTTGGCTAATACAGGCTCGCTTCACGCCAAACAGATTGATATGAATCAAACCGTGAACATCAGCGCCTGGCGCACCACGGATGGCATTCGCCTCATGGCGGCTAATCTGGATGAGGGGCTGCAGGATAATGCTGATATGTCGCGTCATGTTACGCTGGTGTTGCCCTCCGCATGGCGAACATTTCAATTCAAGTATGAATGGAACGGTAATAAACTCCCCATCATGGGCACCGAAATCCGTATCAATTTGACGCAAGCACAATCAATCCTGCTGGCGGGCGGATCGTAATTTAATTAACGTGAGTTCGGGATAAGGAATGTTGTAACTTTAGGTTTTGCAAGGCGTTACAGCTTTCATCGAATGAAATTGCACAACGTGCCTCGAAAACAAGCTGTTTGGTCTCTTGGTATTAGTTAATAAAATAGAACTAACAGAATCCAAACACAAAAGGCTATATTTTTCTAAAAACGCCATTAATTGTTGACACAATTGTTGACAGAAATGCGTTTTTGATTGAATTTCACACAACAATGCGTCATTGCCATTGAGCTACGCCCGCGATAGGGGAATTATTATAACCGTAAAATTGGAAAACGCACCAGTGCGGCTCATCTTCTTTTTAACCTTGTTTTAACCTGCGGCCATGCGGCGAAAGTTGGGGGATTGCGGTGCCCAGTTCAGGGCTAAATAGAATGCGACATCCAATTCCAGCGCGGTGATCTCCAGCGGATAATCAAATAGGGCATGAATAAAAACCCCCAGCAGCGCCACGCGAGCACAACTGATCAGCAGATTATCCCTGGAATAAGCGGGCGCTGCGGATGTGTCGCGATTGATTAGCCGCGCCACCCGCCGGAACGCTCCCAGCACCAGAACTCCCCATACAATAAAACCTGCCGCGCCCCATTGAATCAGCGTTTGCAGGTAATCATTGGAAACGTAACTCCACCGGCTGATGCGGTGGCCGGGATTATAAAATGAAACAATCCAATGGCTGTATAACGCTTGAATCATGTGGTGGGACAGTGGAAAGCGAATCTTGAAACTGCCCGGTCCGGAGCCGAAAAGCGGATGCGTGGTGACCATACCCCAGCCTACCCGCCACGCCAGAAAGCGCGAATTGCCATGCAGTGAAAAATCTCCATGAAATTTCTCCCAGCGCGGCAGATTATGCCAAACCGCATAAATCACGCCCAAGAGCAACAAGGCCGCCCCGGCGAGGATGAGCCATTGCCACCGTATTATTGCAGCACGAAATCGTGCGTCCCGGCGAACATTCCAAATCAGCAGAACGGCCAACAGAGCCAATTCCCCCACACAAATCAGGGCCGCCCCGCGTGAAATATTCACCATCACCCCGATGATTGTGACCATCGCGGAGACTGCCCAAAACAGGCCTTTGGCTTTGCGTCCTGATTGACCAAAATACAGCATTGCCAAACCAATCTGCGCGGGAATTGCTAAATTTAAATAGGCACCGGCAACGCCGTGATAAACAAATGATCCAAATACGCTGGCCGGGTCTCCGGGCACATTGAACATGGGAGACACTATTCCCGCTTTGGCCCCCAGGCCATAGATCGCGATCGATGCGCCGGCGACGGCCAAGGCCTTTAAAAAACCCCTGCGCCATCGCGGAAGCTGGGCAAAATCACACAGCATTAATAGCGCCAACAATACGGCGGTGACATGCACCATGGCCCCGGCGGCCATGATTTGATCTGACGCACCGGGTAGCAGCGGCACCAGTGGATGCGCCGGGGAAAAGTGATGCGTTAATGGGTTGTACGTGTGATGCGCATTGACAGTCATGAACCACCCTTGCAGCAGCAACAGCATGACACATACCAGTAGCAGCCGCGGCAACTTGGGGCGAAATACCGGAGCCGCCATTGCCAGCAACCAGCAACCGCAAGCCAAAGCCAGTACCACTTCCGCAACGAATAATCCGACGGGTTTAACCGTTCCCCACGCCCAGGGCGCAACAATCAGCGCCAGCATTAAAAGCCAGCCTGCCATTTGCCGAAAGAAATACGTCGCCGCTTTCACGCCAAAACACTCCATGATTTCATCGGCAGTATCCCCAAGTCAACTGAACTGGTTTATGATACTATCCGATACGAGCACTAAAAGCCTGTCCGAGTAATGGCCGGGATTGCGATGGGTCTGTAATGTGATAGATACACCTGAAAACAAGGCACAGTCCACCACTGCCGCTGGTCCCGCAAGGCCCTCGCACATTGCGCGACGCAGCCTGGGCGGTGTGGCGTGGATGATTTTTCAGACGCTGGCATCCAAAAGCTTTGGTTTCATCGGGCAGATTATTTTAGCGCGTCTTCTGGTGCCGCACGATTTCGGTCTCGTCGGCCTGGCTTATGCGGCCGGAGCAATTCCCAATATTCTTCGGCAATCCGGCATGCCGCAAATTCTGGTGCAACAGCGGCGAAGTTTCGCCCGGTGGGCGCAGGCCGCATTCTGGATGGAAATCGCCTTGGGAATTGCGGCCGGACTTCTGATGCTTCTCGCGGCCCCCTACGCAGCGTTGGCGTTCCACGCACCGCAACTCATTGCCATTATGGATATTATCGCCCCGGGTATCGCCATTACGGCGCTTTTTGCGGTGCCCACCGCCCGTCTGATGCAGGATATGCGATTTCGAGAATTGGCCATGATCGGGCTGGGTTACAACATCATCGCGATGGTGCTTAGCATTGTGCTGGCGGCGTTGGGTTGGGGCGTTTACAGTTTTGTTATTCCACTTCCCGTGGTGGGAGCGCTGCGGGCGATTGCCCTGTGGATGGCGGCTCCTACGCGCATTAAGCTCCACGCGCAGTTTCACCGGTGGCCTTATCTAATCCAAAAGTCGAGCTTGCTGATGGGTGCGGTTGTATTCCAAACCGTAAGCCGAATTGCCGAAATGTCCTGTCTGCGGGCGTTTGCGTCCGTGACCATCGTCGGCGATTATTTTTTCGCATCCAATTTATCTACCCAGATCAGTCAGGTATTTTCCACCAATGTTGCCGGCGTGCTGTATCCGGCTCTTTCGTCCATGGAGAATCAGATTAATCGGCAGACGAGTGCCTTTCTCCGGGCCGCCAATCTCGTGGCATTGGCGGGCATGCCGCTATGTGTGCTGGAATCACTTCTGGCGCGGCCACTGCTGACATTGGTTTACGGCAACAAATGGCACGCGGCAATTTTGCCATTGGAATTATTGTCGTTAGGTGCAGGCTTTATGCTTCTCTTGGAGCCGGCGTTGAATTTTATTTTGGCCCAGGGCCGCTTCAGATTTCAACTCGCCTGGGCCTCGGGCAGCGCCCTGGTGTATTTGCCACTGGCATTCCTTGGCGCATGGGCCGGCGGTGCGGTGATTCTGGCCGTGGCGGTGAGTGTTTTCTGGGCAGTTGCCGCCCCGCTGCTGGTGCGGCAGGCCATCGGCCCGGGCGGTGGAAGCTGGGGCGATGTGGCGGCATTATTTCTCCGTCCGGCGGCCATGGCGACAACCGCAGCGGCACCGTGGATCAGTGTAAGACTTCTGGCGGCCCCCATAACGCTTCCGTTATGGGAGAATATCGCATGCGGCACCGTTTCATTCTTACTTATTTACACAGCTTTATCTATATGGTTTTGCAGCACCGAGCTTCTTGCACTTTGGCATACCGTGCGGCAACGGAATTAGCGAAAGCACCCCTCCCCTGCCCCAGCAATATTTGATCCCTGCTGACATTGGAAGCCGAAATCTCCCGACACATCAGGACAGGCCTTTTGCCGCAGGAGCTGGCTAATCGGGACTCTGTTCCAAGGTCTGCTGCGCTGCGACAGCCCCTACTGCCGCCGCAGCGCTCCACTCCCTTTAAACGGCGCCCAGCACCGCGTCTTATTTATCCCGGCGCGGGGCCTGTCGATTTAATCGGCACGGCATTTGCTAAATCCCCGGATATCCCCAGCGTCCCGGCATCGG
>DAHVEJ010000260.1 GCA_027313145.1 Phycisphaerales bacterium
ATGCTGCGCCATGCGGGAACCGACGGGGGATCCCGGCTACCGCGACGACTACCTTGGCGTATCATTCGTCACGGCTGGAGTTATCCACAGGCTCTTTCCGGTGACCACAACATCTGGTAGAAAAAAAATCTGAACATCGCAAGTCTTGTGGATATAAAGGGTTAGTGATGTGGAAAACCTGTCTGTCAATATTTAGTGACAAAAATGATTGACACCACAAGATATGGTGTTAAAGTAACCCATGTGAGCCTTATTGGTTTCTTAATAATCGCGAATGCGTGGTTATACGGAAACAAGATGGCCGACAATTTCGGTTGAAATGATTCAGGGGCTGGATTCCTTTCTCTTGAGTTTCAGCCGAGGTTGTGATACACTAACATAAACCTAACCGTTTTTGCGGTTTATTGCAGGCAGGCAACATGGCAATCCTTGCAGATTCTCAAATTGAAGCATCGGTTACGATTCAGCCCTTTGAAAGATCAATCAAGCGGCCCGGAGCGGTAAGCTACGGGGTTTCCAGTTATGGCTACGATGTCCGGGTGGGGCCTAAATTCAAAATTTTCACCAATGTAAATTCGGAAGTTGTGGACCCCAAGCATTTTTCGCCGCGCAGTTTTGTGGATGTCGATGGCAGTAGAGATGGCTACGTGCTGATTCCGCCCAACAGTTTCGCGTTATGTGAGACCGTGGAGTATTTTGAAATTCCACGAGATATTCTGGCGATCTGTGTGGGCAAAAGCACGTATGCCCGCTGCGGTATTATTGTCAATGTGACGCCTCTGGAGCCGGAATGGAAAGGCCGCGTCACCATTGAAATTTCCAATACCACGCCGCTGCCGGCCAAAATTTATGCCAATGAGGGTATCGCGCAAATTATTTTTCTCCGCGGGGAAAAAGTGTGCACTATCAGTTACGCGGACAAACAGGGGAAATATCAGGATCAACCCGGGCTGACGTTGCCCAAGGTTGATTAACTGAAAATCACCGGATCAGGCTTTGGTTGCGCTGATCCGCTTAATAAACCACGCCGCCGGCCACGGAAAGCCGGGGCTTTCATGGAGGGGCCGGCGACGCCGCAGGATGGGACGTCGCCGGCAAATTTAATCGCACGGAAGCAGGAGTTCAGGCTATGAAAATCAATCGTCGGTTTACCAAAGCGGGCGTGGACGTTTACTCCACAATCAAATTTGACAAACGCACGAGCAAAATTTCCAATGTGGACGGTTCGGTCGTTTTTGAAATGAAAGATGCGGAAATTCCCGCGGACTGGTCGCAATTGGCCACGGATATCATGGTCAGTAAATACTTCCGCAAGGCCGGCATTCCGCAAACCGATGCCCAGGGCAAACCCGTACTGGATGCCGGAGGCAAGCCGAAGCTTGGCCCGGAAACATCCGTGAAACAGGTTGTGCATCGCTTGGCCGGCTGCTGGACCCATTGGGGGCAGGAGTATGGCTATTTTGAATCCAAGCAGGACGCACAAGCGTTTTATGATGAACTGGCCCACATGCTTTTAACGCAGAAAGCCGCTCCCAATTCTCCGCAATGGTTTAACACCGGCCTGCATTATGCCTATGGCCTGACCGGCCCGTCGCAGGGCCATTGGTATGTGAATCCCAAAACGCATCAACTTGAGCAATCCACCGATGCCTACACGCATCCGCAGCCGCACGCCTGTTTTATTCAGAGCGTCAGCGATGATCTGGTCAATGACGGCGGGATTATGGACCTTTGGGTGCGCGAGGCACGGCTGTTTAAATATGGTTCCGGTACCGGCAGTAATTTTTCCAAACTCCGTGGGGAAAATGAATCCCTTTCCGGTGGCGGGAAATCCTCCGGTCTCATGAGTTTTCTGCGTATTGGCGATCGTGCGGCCGGGGCGATTAAATCCGGCGGTACCACGCGGCGGGCCGCCAAAATGGTGTGCCTGGATCTGGATCACCCGGATATTGAAGAATTTGTCAACTGGAAAGTCCGCGAGGAAATCAAAGTTGCCGCGATGGTCGAAGGCCTCAAGCACCTGCCCAAGGAACAACAGGAATTAGCTAAAAACTTGAAGCTTAAACTGGATTACGATTTTAACGGAGAAGCGTATGCCACCGTTTCCGGGCAGAATTCCAATAATTCCGTCCGCGTGTCAAACAAATTTATTGAGGCGGTGGAAAAAGACGCCGACTGGCAACTCATCCGCCGCACCGATGGCAAAATCCACAAGACGCTCAAAGCCCGTAAGCTTTGGCAGGAAGTGGCGTTTGCCGCGTGGCGTTGTGCGGACCCCGGTGTGCAATATGATGACACCATCAACCAGTGGCACACCTGTCCCCAAAGTGGCCGCATCAATGCCAGCAACCCGTGCAGCGAATATATGTTCCTGGATAATACCGCCTGCAATCTGGCGTCCATTAACCTTATGAAATTCTTTGATGCCGCGTCGGGAAAATTTGATATTGCCGGCTTTCAACATGCCTGCCGGCTCTGGACCATTGTCCTGGAAATTTCCGTGCTGATGGCGGCCTATCCCAGCCGGGAAATCGCCCGCTTGAGCTATGAATATCGCACGCTGGGACTCGGTTACGCCAACATCGGCACCATGTTGATGGTGGCCGGTATTGCGTATGACAGCCCGGCAGCCCGAGCCATCTGCGGTGCCATCACCGCGTTAATGACCGCTGAATCTTACGCTATTTCCGCGGAAATGGCCCGCGAACACGGGGCATTCCCCGGTTTTCATCCCAATAGAGAAGACATGCTGCGGGTGATGCGTAACCATCGCGCCGCCTCGTATGCTTCGGGTCAATATGACGCACTATCTGTAAAACCCATGGAAATTGACGCCGCGCAATTCGGCACGCATCCCACGCTTGATCCGGCACTATTGCAGGCCTGCCGCGAAGCCTGGGATCGGGCGGTGACACTGGGCGAAAAGCATGGCTACCGCAACGCTCAAACCACGGTTATTGCACCTACCGGAACCATCGGCCTGCTGATGGATTGCGATACCACGGGCGTGGAACCGGATTTCGCACTGGTCAAGTTTAAGAAGCTTGCCGGCGGAGGCTACTTCAAAATTGCGAACCAATCCATTGAGCCGGCATTGCGGAATATGGGCTATTCACCTGACCAAATTCATGACATGCTGACGTATGTGTTGGGCACCTTGACCTTGCAGGGTTCGCCACACATTAATATCGACTCCCTTAAGGCGAAGGGCTTCACGGATGAAGAACTGGCAAAAATAGAGGCTTGTCTGCCTTCTGTTTTCGAGCTGGCCTTCGCCTTTTCTCCCTGGACACTTGGCGAGGCGACCTTAACCCGCCTTGGCTTTACCACCCAGCAATGGCAGCAGCCTAATTTCAATCTGCTGCGATCGCTGGGCTTTACCAAACGGCAGATTCGCGAAGCCAGCGATGTTATCTGCGGTTCACAAACCATCGAAGGCGCGCCGCATATTAAATCCGAACATCTGTCGGTCTTTGATTGCGCCAATCGCTGTGGTCGTAAAGGCAAACGCTTTATTCACCACATGGGGCACATCCGAATGATGGCCGCGGCCCAGCCGTTTATCAGCGGGGCGATCAGCAAAACCATCAATCTGCCCAATGAAGTGGGAATTGGTGATATCGAAGAAGCGTATCGCGAAAGCTGGCTGTTAAGCCTGAAGGCTGTGGCACTGTACCGTGATGGCTCCAAGTTAAGCCAGCCGCTGAATTCCACATCCGATGATGATGCCTCCGATGATGCGGATATTGACGCTTTGAAAGTTGAAGCAGCCGTCGCATGCACCACCTGTGGTGATCCCAGCCCGGCTTTACTAGGAGACGGAACCGTCCCGGCCGGAACGCTGGAAACTGGTTCCACCGGCGGATCCAAAGTGGTGGAACGGATTGTCGAAAAAGTGGTGCATCGTCCCTTGCGACGGAGGCTTCCGGACACGCGCAACAGCATCACGCATAAATTTGATATTGCCGGCCATGAAGGTTATCTCACCTGCGGTCTCTTTGATGACAACAGCCCGGGCGAAGTGTTTATTACCATGGCCAAGCAGGGTAGCACGGTCGGTGGCCTGATGGATACCATTGCCACGTTGGTATCGCTGAATCTGCAATACGGTGTGCCGCTGGAAGCCATTGTCCGCAAGTTTGAACACATGCGTTTTGAACCTGCGGGTATGACCACCAATGCGGATATTCCCATTGCCAAAAGCCCCATTGATTACCTGGTTCGCTGGTTGGGTATGCAGTTTATCGTGGGTTATCGCGATGCCAATTCACCCCGGCGGCAACAAACCCACGCGGTATCCGCGCCGGTTCCGGTTGTAGCACCCGTTGCAGCCCCTGTGGCGGCTGCCAACGGTAACGGCAACGGCAACGGAAAAGGCAATGGCCATCATAATCGTCTGGAAGACGGCCCCGCGGATCTTGCCGGTTCCTCCGGGTTGCAAGCCGTTGCCAGTCGGGAATCGGGTACGGCCCATCCCGCAGTGGCGCGAAGTGCCCCGGAAAAGTCTTCATCCGCCATCGCTCTTTCGCAGCAGATGGCAACCCTGATGGGCGACGCTCCGGTTTGCAAGTGCGGCAGCATTACCGTTCGCAACGGCAGTTGCTACAAATGCCTGAACTGTGGCGATTCACTGGGATGCTCCTGAGACCAGTGCCCTGTTCCGGCCATAATTACGGGTTGACGGAGGGCCAAGGGGTTGTGGGCGCGAAGCGAGGAGG
>DAHVEJ010000261.1 GCA_027313145.1 Phycisphaerales bacterium
TCCGGGACGAATATACAATGCGCCAGTACCCAGCGGACCCAAAAGGCCTTTGTGGCCGGGGAACGCCAGAAAATCAATGCCATCAGCCTGAACATCAATAGGAACATGGCCGGCGCTTTGCGCCGCATCGACCAGCATGGGAACTCCTGCGGCCCGCGCGAGCTTGCCGATTTCCCGGATATGCTGCACGGTTCCGGTAACATTGCTGCCTTGCCCGATGGCTATGAGCCGTGTGCGGGAATTGATCGCGGCGCGAATATCCGCGGGATCAACCAAACCCGTGCCGGCTTGCGCTGCCACGCGTGTGTGGGAAATAATTCCGCGCGCGGTTAATTCGTTAAGAGGTCGAAGAATGCTGTTATGATCCATGGCACAACAAATGGCATGATCACCCGGTTTCAGCAGCCCATGAATGACCATATTCAACGCATCCGAACAATTCAGCGTGAAAATGAAATGATCCGGATTTTCACCGTTGAAAAGCTTATTGAGCCGCTGTCGGCACGTGCGAATGACTTCCGCGGATTGTCGGGCCTCGGCATACGCGCCGCGCCCGGCGGAGGCTCCAATATTCTCGGCATAATGGACCATCGCCTGAAGCACCTGGGGTGGTTTGGGAAAACTCGTCGCGGCATTATCGCAATAAATCCGCTGTTCAAAATTTCTGGTCATGGCACAATTCCTCCCGCGGCCAAAATTCCCGCCGCGGATATCAAGGCGTATTTAACGTATGCCATAATAGAAGCATAAGCCCCGCGATTCAATATGCCTAGTGCCCTGTCACGTCAACATTTTAGGATGGCTGGCTCTCAAAGGACGCACCCACCATCGTAAAGGTTCGTCGCCAACCCTAACATTTTGCCGTGACAGGGCACTAGGTTAGAATTTAGGAGTGGGGAGTTAGGGGTTAGAATGCTTTCGAGGCGCTAAGCAGCAATGTTGCTGGGGCGATTTGCGTAAGCTGTAACCTGTAGCCCATGCCGCCTCATTACCGCAGATTGCTGCTGTCGCGTGCTCCCAGGTTGCGGTAGATTTCCAGTGTGGCTTCGGAATTATTCAGCGTGTAAAAATGGATTCCCCGCACCTGTTGATCCAGCAGTCCGCGGCACTGCTCGGTAGCCCATAATATTCCCACACGACGCACCGCCTCGGGATCGCCATTACAGCGATTGACCGATCGAATCAGCTTGGCGGGGTAATGGGCACCTAACGCGGTTTCCGCCATGCGCTTCATGGAATTCAGGCTGGTAATGGGCATAATGCCCGCAATAATTGGAATGTGAATACCGGCCAGTTCGCAGCGCTCCTGAAAATCAAAAAAATCATGGTTGTCAAAGAACAATTGCGTGACAATATAATCCGCGCCGGCATCCACTTTGGCTTTCAGATAATCCATTTCCTGCAGGCGGTTGGGAGTTGCCGGATGGCCTTCGGGAAAACCCGCCACGCCAATGCCAAAGCCGCGTTTATCGCCGTGCAAGCCGCTTTGATTAAAGGCTTTGATAAACGAAACCAGATCGGCGGCATGATGAAAATCATCATCAGCCCGGTTATAACCGAGCAGGTCTCGCGGGGCATCGCCTCCCAAGGCCAGAATATTGCTTACTGCTGCGGCGGCATAACGATTAAGGATATTACTGATATCCGCCTGCTTATGGCACACACATGTTAAATGCGGCACCGGATCCAGCGTTGTCTCCTGTTTAATGCGCATCACCAGGGCATGCGTGCGATCACGTGTGGATCCGCCCGCCCCATAGGTTACAGATACAAAGGAGGGTTTAAGTGATTCCAGGCGGGTGATGTGCTCAAAAAGCGTCAGCGCCCCGGCATCGCTTTTGGGCGGAAAGAACTCAAAGGAAAAGGTGGTATTGTCACGCGACAGAATATCAGCAATGTGCATTTGTATCCATCCTTTCATCCGGATAGACAGATAATAGCGTTATGGAGTCAGGATTGCAACTTTCAAAACTTCCTCCCATCCGGTCGGGCGCGAATAAATTTCCATGCCGCCCGGAATCGGCTTTTGAACGGCCCCACGGAATCAACTGATTTATGGCGCACGATTTACCGCTGCAGCGGCAGCACAAATCGCCCGCGGTGGCCAAGGGTGTGGCTTTGCGCCACCGCTCGCAGCAGCAGAGCCGATCCAACTCCCCGATAACCGCAACCTTCGGTCCCTTCGTACGTTATAGCATCAGGTTCTTTGTTCTTCATCCATGGAGCGATGACTTTGACTGCTGCTGCGCCTGTCACTGAAATTCAACCGTTGGGCTGCAACCATCAAGGGATTTTTCCGCTTGATGCGCCTGGTGCCAGGCGATCGATCATCGCCGGGCTGTTGTTGGCGGTTTTTCTGCTTCTTTACGCGCTGATGCTGCACAGTTTTTATGAACCTGCCCATCCCGGCGTGGACCAGAACGGCTACATGGTTACAGCGCGGCTTTTAAGTGAACACGGGCGGCTTTATTTCAAACCGCACAATCCATTGCAATTTGCGGGCCGCATGATGGTCCTGACGCCGGATGGCAAGATTTTTGCCAAATATCCGCCCGGCGTGGGGTTTCTCGGCGCGATTGCTCGCATCCTGTATCGCCCGTCGGCAATGTATCTGGTGGATCCGATTTGTACGGTCATGGCACTATTTTTCGCCTATTTCCTTTTCCGATCACTCCTGGATCCATTCATGGCTTTGATCGGTGTGATTTGGCTGGGGTTAAATCCAGTAACATTGACCTATGCCGATGATGCCAATTCCCATGGTGCGGCCCTGGGATTTACCGTGCTGGGATTCTGGGCACTTTTAAGTTGGTGGCGCAAAGGCGGACTTTGGCGCGGCATTATTGCGGGGCTGGCTCTGGGGTTCTGTTGCAGTATTCGATATACCGAATTTCTCTGGTGCCTGCCGTTGCTGTGCGTGGTAGCCATGGCGGTGAAAGACCGCCGACGTTCCTGGCGGCAGGGGCTGATGGTGCTTCTGGCGTTTGCCGTACCGGTGGCAATTCTGGCACTGGTTAACTGGGCGTCTTTTGGCGAGCCTTGGCGCACAGGTTACTGGTTCTGTAAAGAGCAAACCGGTTTTGCATGGCGCTATTTCATCGGCAACCCCGCAGGCATGCCGCCGCGCCAGGGCAACTGGCAAACCTTTCTGGAGCAAATGGAAAATCTTGGACTATTTTTACTTTTTCCGCTGGCCATCGCCGGGCTGATTCGCATGTTCTGGAGCAGTCGTAAATTGGCGCTGGCTCTGGGACTGTGGGTTATTCCCAGTGCGACGGTTTACCTGTTTTATTACTGGGCACCGACCAATGATTTTACGACCGGGTATTTGCGGTTTTTTCTGGATATATTCCCGGCCCTGATTATGGTGGCGTTATGGCTGCTGGCCCGGGCGGCGGGCCCGAACGCCACGGCCCGCGCGCTGATTGTGGGTTTTCTTACCGTGGTCAGTGTTGGATACAGTGCCTACACCATCACACCGCAATTGTTGAACGCAAAAAATGTGAAGCTCCAACTCATGGCCGCCCGGCAACACCTGCGGGAAAGCCTGAAACCGGGCAGCGTGGTATTTGCCGATGAGCAGATGTGTAATTATCTCAATAGTATTGGTGGATACCGGCTTTATTCCGCATCAATCTTTTCACCGCAGGCGTTTGTGCAGTTTAACCACGTGACGGATCACTCCGGCCCCATTCCCTTCCAGCAGGCGCGGGCGGACCTCTACGTCCATCTGCTGGGGCGTAAAACCGCTGCCGGCCGCTGGCAGGCCAAACCGCTGGCGCAAATTCACGGCATAGAATTGCGGCTCATGCGACAGGCCTGGAAAAAGCACCGGAAAGTGGCATTCCTGATTCCCACCAATCAGATCTGGCCGCTGGTGCCCCATGAACCGGGGGTGAATATACGCAAAGTCGCGGTCATTAATCCCCTGGCTATGCCCGCATGGAACACCACGCAATGGATGGGAGGCAATCAGTTGGCCAATCCGCGCCTGGCCCGGCGTTTACAGCAGATTCGCCTGAATCTGCAAAACCGCAGTCAAAGAACGCTGCTGGTATTATCACGTGAAAAGCATCCGCGCTCCGGGGCACAGGCTTTCAGGGTGCCAGATCATAACGGCGAGATAATACAGTAACCGCAGAATCCTTAATGGCCGAGACATTTCGGCTCCCCGAGGAGGCAAGCATTTAGCATTGAGAATTTAAAAGCCCTTTCCACTGATCAAGGATCGCTGATCACGGATCCATACTTTTACAGTATTGGCAGTGGTTGGGGGAGTTATCCGTGTATTGCGTGCGGAATTTGTTCCATAAATGTAAATCAACCTCAGATTTCTTCGAAGCCGTAATTTGTGAATTTCAGGGTGCGGCAGTTTTCGGTGACGTCGCGGGTGAGTTTTTCTGATGCGCCGTCGGGTAATTGGGCGCGGATTTCCAGCGTGATTTCTACTTTGGCTCCGGGGATGGCAGAGAGATGTTGGATAACTTCTTCGGCGATTTTGGCGGTGTCGCGGGTTATGCGAATGGGGTCCAGTGGGACCGAGCCGTGAAAGCGGCCCAGTTGGGGTTGTCTGGGCGATGGGTTCGCGCCCAGTAGCGTCCGGCCCGGTTTTTGCTGTGGGTTGATTTGCCGCGTGGGGGCGGTCGACGGCGTGTTGTGGGCGG
>DAHVEJ010000262.1 GCA_027313145.1 Phycisphaerales bacterium
GCCAGCTTGTCAAAAATAACGCGGCGATATTCCGGAAGAATCTTTTTCCAGTCCTGTCCCGGACGCAGGTAGGGCGTATGAACCAGAATATACAAAGCTTCGCCGCCGCCGGGAGCTACTGACGCATCGCTGCCGGCCGGTGCGCAAAGATAGCACGTGGGGTCGGCGGCGGGGATTCCACGTTGATAAATGTCTTGGAACTCCTGTTCCGGATCGCGGGAAAATACGAAATCATGATGGGCCAAATGATCATATCGCTTGTTTAACCCCAGATACAATACCACTCCTGAGCAGGCCGGCTCGTACCGGCGGCGCTTCTCAAATGTTCGGGCAGGCGCTTCAGGCAACAGCTCTTTATGCGTCAAAACCACATCAGAATTGCTGATAACGGCAGATACGGGAAATTCCTTACCATTGGCGGTTACCACAGCAACCACCTGTTTTCCATCTGTCTTAATCCGTGCCACGGGGCACTCGGTGTGAATATCAACGCCCAGCGTGCGGGATATTTTCTCCAGTGCTTCCGGCACCGCGCGGGTGCCGCCGCGTGGGTACCAGATTCCTTCACTGATTTGCATATCCGCAATGCCCATGAGTACCGCCGGTGAAAGTGCCGGAGCCGAGCCTACATATTGCGTGAAGTGATCCACCATCTGGGCGATGCGCGGTTCATGGATCACAGAGCGCACGGTGGCATGAAGCGTGCGACCGAGTTTCATGTTCATCAAATCCCGCAGGACGGAAATCTGCAGGCTTCCTTTGAAATCAAAGGTGTCACGGATGGAACCGATGGATTTCCAGAAAAAGTATTTATCCGACGCGTTACGCATGAGTTTCGATTGCCGCAACATTTCAGCATATTCCCGATCCACCGCTTTCCCAGGGGCAAAAGCGGCGAGATTGGCGGCCATACGTTGCGGATGATCCACGAGGTCCAGAACGCCCCCGTCATCAAAAAAACAGCGCCACTGCGGATCCAGGCGAAGCAGGTCCAACGCGTCTTCAAGTTTTACACCCGCTTCGGAAAATATGCGGCGCAGGACAAAAGGCATAAGCAGAATTGTCGGCCCCATATCAAAGCGGAATTCTCCGTCAGTATGCACCGCCGCTTTACCGCCCAACCAGGGATTTGTTTCAAAGAGCATGACGCGGTGGCCGCGGCCCGCCAGCGTACAGGCCGCCGCCAAACCGCCTAATCCACCGCCAATAATTCCAATGGGATGCTTGGTTGTATCTGCCATCAACATGGTATGTCTATGAGCCTCAATGAACAAACATACGTGGTAACACACTTAAGCTTCGCCGCTATTCCGGCATGAATTAAAGCGAGTCATATTTTTTTTCTCGCGATTTAATTGAACCCTCTTCTTTTTCTTTGAGGGGGCCGGCAAAGCCCATGAATATGCGCAGCAGCGCCGCTAAAGAGCGAATTCGAACCGCCGCATCCGCGCCATGCAGCAGGCGTAATACCAACAGCAATATCTGCTGATCATGCCGCTCGGGCTTGCGCAGGTGCGGCAGTGTGCGGCCCGTGCGTTCCACGACCACATTGGGCCAGGTCATGGCCAATAATCCCTCGGCCCCGCGCGTTGTGCCGTACCCGCTTTCGCCACGGGCGGTAAACGGAACCTCCGGATGAGCGGTGGGTGCAATAAGATCATTGATGACGATACATCCCGCATCAATGCGGCGCGCCAGGGCGCGAGCCGGTACCGCATCCCCAAAAATCGAAGCGCTAAGGCGCATGGGGCAGGCGTTATACGCGGTAAGCGCCTCCAGCGTATCCGCAACCACCTGCACGCAGAGCACCGGTGCCATCACATCAGCGGACGTAATGGGCATCTCCGAAGTGGTATGCATGAGAATCAGCGGCCCCAGTGGTTTGTCGCCTGATATTTTTCCAACCACCAGCCGCGCGCCGCGCGCCAACGCATCGCGCACCAGCGGCAGGAGTTTTTGCGTTGCCGCTTCGTTTAGCGGAGCTAGCTTATAATCGGCGAATCGGCGCAACAGCAGGTGCTCAAATTTCTCCAGCATGGACCGCACAATGATAACCCGACGGGGCGCAATGCATGTGGCGCTGCCATTAAATTCCATGCCGAATTGCAGCAACGTAACCGCCCGATACAAATCCGCGCTGGACAATATAAACACCGCGTCCGATCCGGAAAGTTCCATAATTGCCGGATGCGGCGGCTTTTTGGCCATAGAATTCGCGATCGCGCGGCCCGCGGGAATCGATCCGGTGAGAATCAACTGATCCACGCCCAGATTAATGGCGTGATGCACCGTTTCGGTGTCTTCCGGCAGTAGATGAATTAACGTTGGATCAATGCCGCTGGTCCGTAACAGGCTCACCAGCGCCACGGCCGCGCTGGTACCCTGAGTCCCGGGTTTTAACAGTACGGCGTTCCCGGCCACCAGAGCCTGAAGCACCTGCACGCCAGGAAGAAATAGCGGGTAGTTGGATGGACCGACAATCAGCACCAGGCCGTGCGGACGATGATCCACCGTAATGCGAATGCCGGAAAGCAGGGGAGAGCGGACGCGCGGGCGCAGAATTCTTTCCGCCCGGCGCTGTAAAAACCGTGCGGCATTGGCCAAGGGAATAATTTCCGCAGCAATGCTTTGCACCTCCGTGCGATCGGGCAAATGGGATAACGCCTGAATAAAGCGCGCGGGAGACGCTGCCAGGCTCTGGCGAAATTTTGCGATGGCATACAGGCGATGCTCAAGGCTTTGCCGACTCCACTGAATCTGTGAAGCGCGTGCCTGGGCCACACTAAGTTCCAGCGGTTGCGTGGCGTTACGACGAGCGGAAAATGGTTGGTCAACAGGTTCCATAAATCACCAATGCCCTCACACGGCCGTCGAATCAGCAGCCAATTGCGTGCTTTTCGTATAGTCCATTCTACACTCTTTCATGGTCATCGCCGCAGCGAGCTGGTCCCATTGCGATTTTAAGCCCAAATCTTCCAGCAGCAATCGCGAACTGATTCGCGCTGATTCATATATGACCGGCAGGCCGCTTCCGGGGTGCGTGCCGCCGCCAACCAGATAAATTCCGCCGGTTTCTTCAAAGCGGTTATGAGGGCGAAAGTGAAGCATCTGCCTAAAGTCGTGGGCCAGATTAAACGTTGCTCCCCGGTATATGGCCATACGATTCTGCCAATCTTCCGGGGTCACCACACGTTCAAAGCGAATACGGGACTCAATATCTTTTAGTCCAAAACGCTCTAATTGCTGCAACATTCGCCGTCGGAAAGGAATCTTGGCTGATTTCCAGTCGATATGACTATGTTGATGCGACACCGGTGTCAATACATACAAGGTGCTATAACCCGCCGGTGCCAAAGCGGGATCGGTGACGCACGCGTTCTGAATATAAAAAGACGGGTCTTCCGACAGCCGATGATCTTTTTCAATATCCTGAAGATTTTTGCGATAATCTTCGGCAAGAAAAATATTATGATGCAGTAAATTGGGGTAATGCCCCTCAATGCCCAGATACATCATAAAGGTAGAACAGGAATACCGGGCATTTTCAATACGCTTATTGGTCCATCGACGGCGCAGCCCGTCCGGTATAAGCCGCGGAATGCTGGCGGCAAAATCCGCATTGATAACAACCGCATCAGCGGGATAAGTGGCCTGATTGGTGCGGACGGCTTTGACCGCATTTCCGCTGAATATCAGCTCTTCCACCGGTTCGCCCAGACCAATTCGCACGCCGGAGGATTGCAAAAGTTCAGCCATGCGTTCACTCACGCGTGCACACCCGCCTAACGGATGAAACACGCCGTGCTCGTATTCGAGAAATGATAATATGGAAAATAACCCCGGGCAGCGGAACGGCGACATACCAAGGTATTTGGCCTGAAAACTGAAGGCCAGACGAATCCGAGGATCAGCGAAATAGCGCTGCAACTCGCGATCCAGCGAATTCCACGGTCGCAGCATGGGCAGTAATTTCATCATGCGCTTGGTGAGTACGTCGCGCCAACCGGAAAACGGGGATTGTAAACAGGGGGCAAACGCCTCAAGTTTGCTGCGATTTTCGCTTAGAAAGCGGGGAAGATTTTCCGCATCCCGGGGGGCCAATTCAGCCATGGCCGCCTGCATCTTGGCGACATCGCCCGTGGCGACAATTTCACCCTTTCCGGCAAAGGTCAGGCGATATTGCGGGTCCAGTCGGCGCATGGGAACTTCGTGAAATAAATCATGCCCTGCCGCGGCAAAAATATCCTTGAGGATTTCCGGGTATAGAAAAAATGTCGGTCCCGTGTCAAAACGGAATCCGTCACTTTCAATAGCGCTGGTCCGACCGCCGACACGGTCCTGCCGTTCGAGTATCGTTACTTCCAGGCCCGCTTTGGCCAACAGCATCGCC
The DNA here is from genome assembly GCA_027313145.1 of Phycisphaerales bacterium. Lineage (GTDB taxonomy): Bacteria > Planctomycetota > Phycisphaerae > WQYP01 > WQYP01 > JAMDCX01. The sequence continues at coordinate 4,391 of DAHVEJ010000262.1, forward strand.
GAGGACAGCCCACCCGGTCCAGCGCCAATAATGACCACACGCTTCTGTTTGCCCATAGAGCGATCAAGCCTCCACGAAGTCCGGGTATTGTAGGCAGGCAATTTCCTGGCGGCTACCAGCCCCCGTTGCCACCGCTCACTCACCTTTTACGCAAAAAATAACCCAGCAGATGAAAGGGCACTAGTAGCAGGGTCTTTTAGTTTTCCGGAATTCCGACCAATTTGAGCGCCTTATGAACCTTGACGGAGTGGTGTCGGAGTGCG
>DAHVEJ010000263.1 GCA_027313145.1 Phycisphaerales bacterium
CCAATGGCGAAACCGCGCCGCCATTGAATCTCGAAAGCGACATGAACGTAAAATAGAGTAGCGCTGTAGTACTAATACTCACCAATACCACCAATACTGTAAAAGGCGAGACTAACTCCTGTAAATCCGTACAACTCCTCGCTACTAATTGTTGCCGCCATCCGTGCGTATGCGTTGGCGGCGGTCGGATAGGGCTTGGCGGGCGGTGGCGTAAAGTTGATCTTGTTGTTGCCGGATCAGCATTTTTATGTCGTAGGCGCTTAAGCCGTACTTTTGGCCGACGGTGGCGATCAGTTGTTGTTCGGTGGGGGTTATTTCCCCATCGGCTACAGCGGCGGCTACCATGGCTCCAAGCCAGCGGTGGATCTCATCGGGAGTTTTGGGTTCGGTGATCTGCAATTCGCCGCGCTTGGCGGAGTCCATCATACGGTGCAGTTGTTCATCGGTTACGCCGCGGCGGTCGGCTATATGGCGCAACAGGCGCTCTTCGCCGCCGTCAATATTACCGTTATCCACAACGCATTTGACCATCCAGGGCAGTAGGCCGCTGGGCGGAGGCGGTGGTACTTTGAGCATCTCGGCTACCTGCTGGCGCGTTTGCGCCGGGTCGGTGATCATCGCATTTTTTTGCGCCAGTTCCAGAAGCAATTCCTGTGCCGCCTGCCCGTTTACCGGCAGCATATCCAGAAGCACCCAGTTATTTGAGCCATCGTTGAGCACCGTGCCGCAAAAGCTACAGGCATTGACGGTATCATCCGAAATCGGAGCGCCGCAGTTGGGGCAATGGGCGGATGAAATGCCTTTATCCGGATCGGTCATTACGCCCGCTTGCCGCTCCAGAACCATCAGATGCTGGGCCATGTTGCTTTGCGGCGTTTTCTGCGCTTTACCCGATGCGTCAATCTGATATCGCCGGCTGGACCAGCGCACTTCCACCAAGGCCCGATCCATCGGCAAACCGGTGATTATTCCCATGGTCTGCACCGCGCCCACGGCGCAATCGCCCCAGAACGCCCGCACGCCATTGACCTGGGCCGCTAAAAGCGGGCCGTAGCGTTGCGCAAATGACGGATCGCAAACAGTCTGCAGCGGCGCAACCTTGCCCAGCCGATCCGCCATGACTTTGCGCCAAAAAATCACTGATACGCGGTCTTCCAAACCGGCCAGTGTGAAATTTGGATCACGAGTCTGCAGGTCTGACACGCCTGGTGTATCGCCTGATGTTTCCGGTTGCCATTGGGAATCCTGGGTTATTTCCGCAAGCACCCAGTCATACTGGCCGCTGCGCAATAGCGCGTGGCAGGCTTGACACTGCGCTGCGGCATTAAGTTCGATGGCCGCGCCGCAATTGGGACAGTTGCCTTCAATTAAGCCCGCCCCGTTGGCGGTTTTGGCGCCGCGCCGGCGGAGAAAAGTCCAATATTCGGTAAATACTTCCGCATCACCAGAACCGGACACCACGGCACCGGTCTGCGTGGAAAGCGTTTGATCCACCGCCGAAGCGGTAATGCGGACGGTTGCGGAATCAAATACATTGTCATGTATCAATTGCACCATCTGTACTTCCTGTACCGCGATATCTTTCATTCTATCGCGTACAGAATCCAGTTTCTGTTCAGCAAATTGCAGACCGAAGCGTTCATGGGTGCCGTCAGAGATAAAAGGGCGGATGGTCTGAAGATTCTGGGCGCACCAGGCATCCTGAATTTTCAAAAAAGCTGTATTGACGCGACCATAGAACGCCTGCAGATCAAAAGCCGGATCGGATTGCTTAAGCGCCTGCACCGCCACGGCTTCGGCATTTTCATCCACCGCGGTCAGGCCCGACTGCATGCGTTGATCACGGACATAACCGGCAACCGAACTATGCGTTTTATAATACAAAATTCCCGCCACAATCAGTACGGGTATCCCCACAATCGGATGCTCCAGCACCAGATATTCCACAATCCACCAGATAATGACTCCCCCACCGCCGCCACCGCCGCCCCCGTTATCACCACCGCCAAAGCCGCCGCCGCCAAAACCCTCGCCACCACCCGCACGCCCGTGCGCCACGGCCAACACGCCCAGCAGAGGCCCTGCCAGTGCAATGACCGGAAGCAATTTCAACACGATACAATAGAAACGTTTCATAGCTGAGAATTGTAATCGAAGTTTAGGTTTATATCCTATCGGGCCATCTGCCGTAATAATGCGGGCGGTGCCAGCATAAATAGTTCGCCGGAATGGTGTTGCTTACCCGTCAATTCTATCCCGGCGATTGCCCCTTTCTTCATTTCAAATTGGCCGTGGCCCCCACCGCATAACGCCGCGATCCAACGGCTTAAAATCGGGTCGTGGCCGATCGCCGCGACACCGCGCGCCGCCGGATTTATCTGAAACACACCGGCTAAAAATGCCTTCAAGTCATCCGGCGGAGCCAGGCTGGGGCATACCTGCACACTAATGGGATAATGCTGGGCGGCCTCGATTTGATGGGCTAAAATATCGGCCGTTTGCCGCGCTCGCGTCAATGGCGAACTGAAGATCAGATCAATGGGAGGAGAAAGGGTCATGAAACCCTCGACAGCCTGGCGAAATTTCTTAACGCCTTCGCGCGTTAAAGGCCGCTGGGCATCAGAATATTTTTCGCCGGCGTCCTCGGCAATGCCATGCCGGATGAGGTATAAATTCATGGAGCTATTCCTAAAAACAATTGCGATGAATGTATATGGCCTCTCCGCTGGCGTGCCGCAAGGCACCATCGATTGCGGCAACGATTGTATCCGCGACGGAACTTGGATTGAGAATATCCCGCGCGGGCACCTTGGGCGCAACGGGCAACGAACGAAACATGACCGTATCGACCGCGCCCGGGGCAATGGCAATCACGCGCACGCCGATCTCCCGGCCTTCCCGCGCCGTCGCCCGGGTTAATAAGTTAATGCCCGCTTTGGCCGCGCCGTAGGCTCCCAAACCGGCAAATGGATCACGCGCCGCCTGGGATGATAGGTTGATAATAACACCAACATCTTCTAAGGGCTGTCCGCTATCTTTTAACGCGGCAAACTGTTTTTGAAATACGGGCCAAACCGCCCGGGTCATATAAAATACCGAGGACAAATTGGTATCAATGATTTCGCGCCATTGTTCAGGGGTCAGTTCAGAGGTTGGCACCATGGGAGCTAAGCCCGCACAATTGATAACCGCGTCGATGCGTCCTTTCCACTGCAAGGCACTGTTGATAATCCGCATGGCATCTTCCGGTTTACTGACATCCGCCGGGCAGCAGGAAATGGCTCCGGGTGAAGCTTTCTGTGCGTCGGCTAAGGCGTTTAATTTTGCGCTATCGCGCCCCGCGATTAACACACAGTCGCCGCGGGCCAGAAGTTTTTGTGCGGTAGCTGCGCCAATGCCGCTGCCGCCACCGGTAATAATGACTACTTTCATAGAAACTCCTGTTGTCAGTCTGACGATAAGCCATGGTCCGCAAAAAACTTGGCAATCACCGGTTCAATGCGGTCACGCAGATGCTTATTAGCATACGCCGCCCATGCCACCGGGGTAATAACATCCAAAACACCATCCACCGGTTGGCCAAGCGCGTTGGATACTACCACACCGGCTTCCTGGGCTATGAGCATGGCACCTAAATCATACGCGTGCGCGCACAATCCCGCAGGCTGATGGGTAATGCGGTACAAATATGGACGCACGTCCGCCACAAACCGGTCGTGGCCGATCATAACTTCATACAATTGGCCCCCGGTAGAAATATATTGATCATCAAATACCAGCGGCCTGCCCGGGTCAATTCCTCCACCGCAATGCAGGGAAATGGCTTCCATTAATTCAGCTGCCAGCACTTTCGTGCCGGGAAAAAAACTCACCACAGACCCGAATCCATGAGCCAGATCGGCGGCACCGCTGGGGCGTAATGTCAAAGGCGTGGTGTGGCCGGTGGACAAATCTTCCCGTTGCGCTGAAGCGCCCCGACCGCGCGCGGCCCAGAGCACGTCGGATTGATGTTGTTTACTGGTGGGGATTTCCACCTGAACTGCGGCGGTAATATCAGATAATCGTGTGATGGGACCGTTATTTGCGGCAATGCCCGCCAGCAACCAGCCGGAGCGTTTGTCGTACATCAACCCCCGCGTACCGTCAATGGGGTCGACAATCAGGCGAAATGCCGCATCCGCCGGTTGGGTTCCCTGCGGGAAGCATTTCACACCTTCGGTACCACCTTCATCGACAATACCTTCGGCAATAAGGACCAAAGGAAGTTCGCGTCCCCACTGTTGGCAAAATTCTTCCAGCACGGGTTCAGTGTGGGTATCCAACTCGTAAATAGTGTCGGCGGCAGTTTCGCGGGCCACCTGCGACAGGGGCTGGTTGCCCAGCGAATTAAGGGATCGACGGGCGGAAATCGCCGCACCGCGAAGCTGCCTTCCAAGGTCACACAAACGTTGGATAAAATAAGCGTCATCACGCGGTAACAAGCCCATTGACGATCCTCATAGCCAATAACACTTCACTGTCGCCGAGTACTGCCGAAACGTCAACTAATTCGACAGACATCTGAATATTGGGGCGTGGCAATTTTTCCGGGCAAGGGCAGAAATTTGCTAATGGAGGCCTAAATTCAGGGCTAAGTCTTGGTCTCCA
>DAHVEJ010000264.1 GCA_027313145.1 Phycisphaerales bacterium
CTTACACGCCGCTGATACCCTTGCAGGTTGCGGCGCTTTCCCGCAACCCGGTAACTATCCGCAAAAGTTTCACTCTGGTTAAAAAGACGCTCACGCCTGTGATAACACCGGTGCGCCGACTCCCTCTGGCACCGCTTTTCTTCGAACTCCAATGGGCAATGGCTTGCGATTCACACCGACATCACCCGCCAACCGCACCGAATTCACCGCTATAACAACCACTGCCAGCATGTGAATCAGGGCCGCAACCACTGGACCGAACAGGCCGAAGGCCGCAGCCACCAAAGCGAAGATTGCGAAAAATAAAGCATATCCGATATTCTGATAAATCGCGACACGCGTCTGACGGGCCAGATAAATCAACAACGGTATACGGGTAAGATCATCCTTCAGGAGAATCGCATCCGCCGCTTCAATGGCCGCATCCGTACCACGCAATCCCAAGGCGATACCCACTGTCGCCGCCGCCAATGAGGGTGCGTCATTGATGCCTTCCCCCACCATCGCCACACCATGATCGCCCCGCTGTAACTGCCGGATTAGCTCCTCTTTTTGCGCCGGCAGCAGTTCAGCATAAATATCATCACATCCGACGGCACGGCCCACCATTTGGGCCGTCTTCCGACGGTCACCGGTCATCATGACAATACGTTTCACACCCAGATTTCGCAGATGTTTGATGGCCCGACGCGCCTCCGGGCGAATTTCATCCGTCAGGCAAATCGATCCCATCAAACGCCCCTCGTGCATCACATACACGGGCACCAGCGGCAGTTCCGATTCCGCGGCTTCGACATTGCCCGCTCCGGCGGCTATATCCGGCGGCAGAATTTTAAGCGACCCCGCACGCGTTACCCGTCCGTCTACTTCCGCTTCCACGCCAAGGCCTTCCAGAATTTTTACATCGGCCGCTTCATGGAACGCAACCCCGCGATCCCGCACATAAGAACAGATGGTCTTGGCCAGAGGATGGCTGCTGCGATTTTCCACCGCCGCCGCCAGGGCCAGCAACCGGCTTTCATCCACGCCTTCCGCCGGACGCACGCTGTGAACAATAAATTTGCCCGTGGTCAACGTGCCGGTTTTATCAAATACCACCGTATCCAGATTCACCGACGCTTCCACAAATGGTCCGGCTTTAATTTGAATACCGCTACGGCTGGCGCGGGCCAGAGCCACCACGATTGCCAATGGCGAGGCCAGCAGCATCGCGCACGGGCATCCGACCACCCACATGGTAATCATCCGGCCCGGCTGCCCGGAAACCCAGAATGCCACCACCGACAATACCAGCACCAACGGTGTATAGAAGGAGAAAAACCGATCCGCAGCACGAATCACCTGCGGCTGATACTGCTGCGCCCGCCGCACCAGAGCAATAGTTTGCCCCAGCGCCGAGTGTTCACCCACCCGTGTAACTTGGGCCTGCACGGAGCCGGTAAGATTAATCGTACCCGCTAAAATCGTGCCCCCCGCTGTTTTATCCACCGGAATGGATTCTCCCGTAACCATGGATTCATCCACGCTGGTGGAACCGGATACCACTGTGCCATCACCCGCGATGCGCTCGCCGGGTTCAATAACCAGCATATCGCCTTCCCGCAGCGATTCAGCCGGGATAATTTCATCTTTTTCACCCCGGCGCACACGGGCGTGTACGGGGGCCAGATTCTGCAAGGCCAGCACCGCGTTACGGGCGCTTTCCGTGGCCACCTGTTCAATTAAGGCACCAACCTGCAGCAGCAACGCCACCAGGCCGGCCTCAATAAGCCAACCCAGAGCAATAGCCCCAATAACGCTTAACGCCACCAATTCGTTGACGTTGGTTCTACCGTGCGACAATCCCTTGGCCGCCTGCCAGAAAATCGGCCCGCCGGAAATCAGCGCCGCCAGCAGACCCAAAGCACGGGCAATCGGCAGTTCCGTGGGGAACTGATAGAAAATGCCGGCCAATATTAACAACGCCACCGTTGTCGGCACCAGCACCGAAAGTTGCAACTGTAAGCTTACGCCGGAATGGCTGTGTCCCGTCGGATTGCCATTGGCATCATGACCGTGGTCATGCCCGCACGCGCAGCCGATACCATCGAACTTTTCAGGGCTTCCGGAATGCGAATGATTATGCCCCGGCAAGGGAACCGCTACTTCACCAATTCGGACCGAAGTACCGCTTGGAGTTGGGGTTGTCTGGCTCACAAATTCACCAAAAAATACGTTAACAACAAAAACTTCTTCATGTTATGCGCTGCCTGCGTTTCCGCCGCAGCTATAACAGTGGCAACTTACCGCCTCAACCTCTTGCTCTTTATATCTCTCGCACACCGGATTCGCCCAGCGGCCTGTTTTCTTCCGCAAATTATCGGCTTTTGGCCATGATCTGCTGAAGCACAGCGCCAACGCCATCATTATACGTAACAGTTTACCATAAGGTTCAGCTAATTTACACCCGCGCTATAACCACCCGTTCCAGAAACATCGAATATTTCGCTGAATCAAAAATTTCCAAATCCGCTGAAACCGCACGCGCTGTTGCCAACGCCAGGCCCATCCCCAGCGCCTGCTTCGGCGTTTTCTCCTGCGCTAAGCCATGCACAAAACCCGCCAGTAAGTGATCACCGCATGCCACCGTGCGTATCACCGGTTCCGACATGGATATACTACCCGTGAAGCATCCGTCCTGTCGAATCAGCAACGCGCCAAGTCGGCCCCGGCTTACCAGCAGATTTTCCACGTGGCACGCTTGTTTCCCAGCCGCCCCGGTGATATCAGCAACCGTTTCCAGCTTGCCGGTTCCCCAGACCTGTGCCAATTCCTCGGCATTGGGTTTGGCAATCCATAATGGCTTGCGTAACGCCAGCGTCAATGCCTCCCCCGCCGTATCCACACCCACTTTTGCGCCCACAGCTAGAGCTATATCCAGCAAATCACCAAACCGCTGCGCGGAAAGCCCGACCGGCAAACTTCCGGAAAACAGCACCGCATCCCCCGGCTGCACGGTTTCCTTCAAATGCTTTTCCATGGCCGCAATATCTGTCTTGTTTACGTCAAAGCCCGCAAGCCGTATATGCGTTTCCGTGTCGTCATGCAGAATGGTGATATTCTGCCGCGTCGCCTGCGGCAATAGGCTGAAGTGACACGCTACCGCACCGGGCCGAAGTTTGTGCAACTGGTCCTTAAAGAATAGCCAATCACACTCTCCCAAAAATCCGCACGCCAATACATCCTGCCCCAGCAACGCCAAAGCCCGCGTAACATTCGCCGCCTTACCCGCCGCGATCCGCGCTACTAATTGCCCCGAATTCACCCCACCCGGTAAAAACCCCTGGCACCGCACCACGCAATCAATCGCCGGATTCAACCCAACCGTTCTAACATTCTTTACCATCATCGCCCAAGATTATATCCCATCAAACGCCGCAGTGATAACTCCCCCTGCGCCCCCCGGGCACTGTGGCGTGGCAATAAATCCGGGCAGGCCCATGCCGTGCGAGTTTCCAAGACCAACCGTTCTCTTAGAGCCCGCATTTACGCCGTCGATTTTGCCGCCTGCCCGGAAAAATTGCCTCGCCCAGCACCGTGGTGACAACCCGGTGGCTGTTGTCAGCAGTAGGCGCTGCGCGGGGTGAGTATTTGGTATTTAGCATCGTGCATTCTTGGAAAGCCAAAGCACTTCCAAAATATTCTGCAACTTTCGTTCGAATTGCGGGTTTGGCTGATGGCGTGGATTCTATATGGCGGGCCCGTTGAGTGGTTCAATTGTGTTTTGCCATTGTTATTCAATGAGGAGTCTTTTTATGCGTAAGCACCTGTTTGCCCTGGCGGCGGTTGTTCTGGTGGGAGTTGCGGCCCCGCTTATTCCGCAGATGGCCCATGGCCAGGATGCCGTCGCGGCGGCGAAAACCGGGACGATTACCGGTAAAGTTGTTGATTCCAGCGGCAACCCCGCCGGCGGTGCCATTGTCCGCGTGGCTCGGATAAGCAAGTCCGGCGGCCACGGTGGATGGTTTCCTCAACCCAAAGTGGGCCAGACAATCTGGCAGATCACCGGTTTTGCCAAGACGGCTACGGATGGAACTTTCAGTCTCCAAAATGCGCCCGCCGGAAAATATCAGATCATCGTCATCGATCGGGGTGTTGGTTTCGGGCGCGCTCGAAAGCCCGTTCGCGTATCCGCCGGCGACACCGTGAATGCCGGGACCATCACGCTGCGTCAGGGCATGCCGGGGCGTTAAGGTCGCTGCCACGTCTAATTTCGGCGAGGTATGGCCGGAGCAATCAGTTGAACCTTCATCGGCCTTCAAAGGGCGATGGAGGTTTTTTGAGCTATATAAACCTGATAAATTATGCCCGCAGGTTTTTGGGCCACGCTTTTGCGACGGCTGTTTATCGGATATAAAAGACTTCAGCCATTACGTTGATGTTGATGGCGTAGCTATTTTTGAGGATTCACACCATGAACGACACCGCCAAACCCGCCGCCCCGCATATTCGCATGGATACAGACCAGGGCGTTATTGAACTGGATCTATGGCCTG
>DAHVEJ010000265.1 GCA_027313145.1 Phycisphaerales bacterium
ACCGCCCACAACACGCCGTCGACCGCCCCCACGCGGCAAATCAACCCACAGCAAAAACCGGGCCGGACGCTACTGGGCCACAGCGGCCTGGCCGGGAGCGGTGGTGGTAACGGTTCCTACGGCGGTAAGGGGCTTAATGGGCAGACCGGTGGTGGCGGTTCACATAGTTCCGCATCTGGCGGGTCCGGGGGCTACGGCGGCAATGGCGGTGCCGGAGCCGGTGGCACCATTATCCTGAAGGGATCGGCGGTTTTTGCAGACCAGGGTACATTTGACACACTCGGCGGCGGGAGTGCCGCAACCAATGGTAAATTCTTTATTGCCACAAACAGCCAAATTTCGCCTATACAAAGTACTCAGGGAGCCTTGCCAAGCTATACCCCCGGGCCCAGCGGCCCGAATTATTTCGCGCAAACCTCCACGCCGAATATACCGGATCTCGTCGGCGGAGTTGCGGCACCCTACGGCGTTCTGGCCAATCTGCAGGCGAATTCGCCGGCTCTGGCCGGCTTGGCGCAAAACGCGCCGGCTAACGCGCTGGCCGCAGTCCTTCTCGGTAGCAATGGCTTACCCGGATATTCTGATGTCTATCCCGGATATCAGTGGGTATTTGTGGTTAATCTCAGCGGGAAAGCAATTGATAACTTGAATATCGGATTAAGTTCCAATTCCACCACATTTGCCACCAGCCTTATGCAACAATCCATTTCAATCGGCAGCGGCAGTTTCAAAGTTGTAACCAGCGGTGATATTCCGCTTCCTGCTAACGATATTTACGCATTTCTTGCACCGACAACATTAATTGACTCCGGCACACTTTACGCCACCGCAAACGGGGCAACGCCGTTAACCATGACGTCGGATTACGGGCTTGTTACGCCCGGCTTTTTGCCCGTCGGATATCTCCAGTCAAATGTTGTCGTACCGGAACCCGCGGCATGGATGATAGCCTTGGCCGGCATGGGGGCATTGGCGCTACTGCCCCGACGGAGCCGCCAACGCTGACAACTGTCCCCTGTAACCCGTAACTTGGAACCGGGAAGCGGGAACCTAGAACCTGGAATTTGGAAGCCGTTGATTCACAAGGAAGTAGCGGAGGTAAGGGGAGGAATTCACATCTGCAACGAGCATTTAGCTTTTCCCGAAAGCGGAACGCTTCCAAAGCCTTCCTAATAAAAGGTACCTGACACCTTTTCCGCGTGTTTCGCCACACGCTGTAACCTGTAACCCGTCCCCTGTCACCTCTAGGAGCCTGTCCCCTTTAAGCCTCGCGGCTCCCTTCGTTAATCGGGGCGGGGGAAAGTTGGTGATCGGCTTGGATGCGGTTGAATCTGCCGAGGAGGGCTTTGCGCACGTGCTGCAAAACGCCGATGGCTAATTGCGGGCCATCCACGTGATCGCCGGCACCATACGCCTGGGCAAATTTGCAGGCTTTATCCAAAGCCTCATCCAGCACGTCTTTGACGCGGTCACGATCTTGCGCATCGCGTACCTGGGCGTCGCGCCAGCGGCCGGTGGTGCGGCGGGGCAGGTGTTGGGCGGGTGCGGAATCTAAAACGGTGCTGTCGCCGCGGGACCGGGAGGCGGCATCATGGGTCATGTAGCGCGATTGAATTTTCCGGGCGGATCGCATCATCTGCCGATGAAGCATTCGGCCGAAATAAGCGCAGGCGGCATGGCGCTGGGAATTGTATTTGTGCAGGCGGGTCATGACATACATCACGCACTCGGAAACGGTATCCTCGCGATCCTGAACATTTTTGAAATGGATTCGTTTGGCTTTGCATACCGCCAAGTCATACATGGCCAGATAAATTCGGTCCCGATTGGCGGGAATTTCCCGTAACAGTTGGTTTAATTCCAAGCGCGGTGCGGGTGTGTCGATCATAACAATATCTCCAAAAAAGAACTAAAAAAAATGGACTGCATGTAACAAAAGCGCGGCCATTACTCCGACCGGCTCTTAGCTTCCGCCAACTCGTTATTCCGGGAATCGGGAATCTCGAACCTGGAAGACGTTGATTCACAAGAGGCGGCGGAGGTAAGGGAAGGAATTCAAATCTGCAACGAGCATTTCGCATCTCCTCAAAGCGGAGCTCTTCCAAAGCCTTCCCAATAAAAGGTACCTGACACCTTTTCCGCGTGTTCCACCACACGCCGTCCCCTGTAATCCCGTCCGCCTGCCAGCAGTTGCCGGGCGCGGGGATTATCGCGCAGGTGGGCGATGGCTCCGCGGTAGATTTGGCCCACGCGTCCGTGATGCAGACCCATGAGTTGGCCGATCTGTCGGCAGGTTTGGTCTTCCAGAATCACCCGGCGCAATACGAATATTTCTCGACCGGATAGGCCCCGCGTCAGGACGGTGAACATATCCTCAAATTCCACACTGGGCGTATGCGAAACGCTTTCCATTTGTAGAGCAGGGTTTGCCGCGCCACCATCCAGTAGCTCGCCCACGGGACTATGGCGGGATTGCCGCGCCCATTTTCGCTGCGCGTCCAAAACCGCGCCGACAATTCGCCAGCGAACAAAACCGGCCAGCGTTACCGAACGCCGGGGGTCGTAGCTTTGCAGGGCATCGTGGAGGCCCACAAACGCTTCCTGTTCCAGGTCAGCGCGATCGGCCGGTTGCGATATTTGACAATGCCGGATGGTTGCGCGGATCAGCGGCATAAACGCCTGCGTAAGATTACCCAGCGCCTGCCGACGCGTTTGCATATTTTGGGCATTTCTCCAAGCTTGGTACATTGCATCAAGTTGGTCAGTTGTTGTGTGCTGCGGGGCGGCGGTGACCCGCGGGGTGCGGAAACGCACCAGGGAGTGGCGCGGCAACTTTTCCATAATTACCGGCAATTGACCGCGCTGCTGAATCCAGCCAAGCAGGGTTGAACCCAGATTCTGCCACGGCCCAGGCAACAATGCCACAGCCTGCGCCGGCATGGGAAAACTGCGGACCATTAAACTCGTGTCGTGCATATGTGCTTCCATTTTTTCATCCCCTGAGTATACCAAACAAATACCTAACTTACAGCCTATACATCGAAATGGGAATAGCGACTTGGCGCATGAAAATATTTCGCGATCCAATGCCATTGAATTTCGTCATTTTCCGTAGGGGTGGTATAAAACCCAGATGATGGATAATGCGTTGCCCATGGACCTGAATATTAACGATGCCCTGCGGGTTCCCATGGATTCTTTCGCATTCGGGCCGCCGCGGCACCACGCTGCGGAATTCTGCTTTGAATTCGACCCGCAGTTCACCAATGGCCTAACTTATTATGTTCCCCAGGGCCAGTGGAATATGCCGCTGAAAATCTTGCGATCTTCCAATAAGCCCAAACCTGTGCTGCTTCTGCTGCATGGTTTGGGATTGCATCCGGCATCGTTTCGCGGCATTTGCGGTTATCTCTTGCCGGTGTGTGATGTCATCGTGGCGGATTACAGTGCTTTTACATCCCCGGAATCCTGGCCGGAGGGCGGGATAAGCCTGCGGGTGCTGGCCCATGCGATTATGCGCATTGCCGATACGCTGGGGCTGGAGAAAATTAATATCGGCGGCTCAAGTTTGGGCGGTGGGCTAAGCCTGATGGCGGCGGTGGATTTTCCGCAGCGCATCAATCGGATTGTGTTGTTTAATCCGGCGATTTTTCCGCAAATTCTTCCATCGTTTTATCGTCTGGTGCGGGTGCCCCTGTTGGGGCCGCTGGTGATGCGGTTAATTGCGCCGGACGCCTTGGTTGCGGGTGTTACGACATTGGGTTACGTGGACCCGGCAAACGTGGATCCGGAATTACTGGCGATATATCAACAGAATATGCGACCGGCGGCCAATCGGCGGCGGCTTTTGGATTTGATTCGTCATTTGCCGGCACGCGATCAGGAGGTTCGACGTTACCTGGATCAAGCGGGCAAACTTCCGCAGGAAGTGCTGGTGATATGGGGAGAACAGGACAAACTATTAGCCGCCGGCACGGGCGACCGCCTGCGGCAAAGCTTGCCGCAAGTTGAATTCCACAGCTTCCCGGGTCTGTCGCATTTACCGCATGAGGAAGCGCCAGACCGGATCGGAATGATTGTCGCGCGATTTGTCAGCAGGAGCAGGAGTTAGGAGTCGGGAGTTGGAAAGCTCCGGAGACGCTTTTGTTTTGGTTGGCGGTTGTTGTGTGGGCCGGCCTGAGCGGTGGCGGGCACTGGGCATCTCGCATTTAGCATTCTGCCGTTGATGGGCGGGGGACCTGAAATCTGAAATCTGAAATCCGGGATCTGGGATCTGGGATCTGAAATCTGGAAGACGTTGATTCACAAGAGGCGGCGGAGGTAAGGGAAGAAATTTAAATCTGCAACGAGCATTTCGCCTTTCCCGAAAGCGGAACGCTTCCAAAGAATTCCCAATAAAAGGTACCTGACACGAATGGCACTTCCTTAAGGATCTCTATCATGCGGCAATGGCCTTTCGTATCAGTTGGT
>DAHVEJ010000266.1 GCA_027313145.1 Phycisphaerales bacterium
TAGTCGTCGAAAAATCTGTGCAAATCTGAGAAATCTGTGGACCACAAGCTATTCCAACTCCTAACTCCTCGCTCCTGCATACTCGTTCCGCGCTTATCCCCACGCCGCCGCCCCTATAGCCATCAACGATGCCACTGGATTCCATGTTCTGGATTGTGGATTCCGGATTCCAAACGACGCCGCATCCCGGGGCGACAGGACACCAATAGAACTTTTTGTAATCGGATGCCCAGAGGTAGCACGCAGCCTTTGGCGGATGGTGTCCTCGGATCGGGCGTCGGAGATCGGGTGAGTCAGCGTTCGTGATTCCGTCATTGGCTTTCCCGGCTGGCAGCAAGTTGCCCTCGCGAATTCCGCAGAATGATCCGGGGTGGTATGATCACGGTATATGCTGGGTAGAGCAAAAAAGGGCACCTGTGAGACCTGCGGGAAATCTAACCGCTCGCTGCGCCGATTGGATAGTGGTCAATGGGTGTGCCATACATGCCTTCGAGAAATTCGCCCTGCCCGTGCCAAAGGCGATGTACCGCTGGCAACAATACGTCGACTCCAAGCTGCAGGATTTCACGTAGATGACTATGCGGCCAATGATGAGGTCCGGCGCCTCAAGGCAATTGAGAATTTGCGGCATCAGGGAGTTCACTTGCCAGAGTCTGCTACAGCGGAGCAAATTAGCGCTGCGTTGTCGTCCATATCACGAGAATGGTATGACAAAATTGCGGGAGTGAGCCGCACCCAGCGGCTGGTTCGCAGCCTTGATCCGGGCGACCAGCTATTCCCGGTGCGGGATCCGGGAAACAGGTACGATGCCAATGCCATAAAACTTCTTAATGAGGACGGTGATCAGGTAGGATGGATCAGGGCCGAGGCAAATGGTTCAATGGCGCACGATATGGATAAAGGGGTGTACCACGAAGTGTTTGTTAAGGAGATAACCGGCCACTACCAGCGATTACTTGGTGTTAATATAAGAATTGTGAAGTATCCAAACCGCCGCATCCAGCCAGGGGTGGCTACCCCCGAAATGTCGGCAGCCATGCGCAAAGCCCCCGCTACCGTTGGTACAGCTCCAATTAAACCGTCCCCTGGGCTGGGATACTTCGCTGGACGAGCGGCACGCTACCTGGTCGATTACGCCAAAAGCTTATTCGGGTAGCTCGCAGCAGGAAACCGAAACAGCAGCGACGGTGGGCATAGATTTTATCGTCAGCCACGATTAGAATCGTTACACTGCAACTTTGACTGGCCGAGGTGGCCGTTGGGGACTTATGACGAAGTGGGCGGCCTTTCAAGGGTAGGCCAAGCACCGCTCGGTGACAACGGAAGAAAGGAAAGATATGTTGCGTTATAAGTACATCTTTGTTACATCGGTGATACTGTTCGCGGGCATCAACTCCAGCGACGGCATGAGCGGCCTGCCACATCTCAAGGCGATTAAGTTCTGTGGCACCATAACCGAGGCGCAATTGCGAGCAAAGTGGATTCAGTCCGACAAGTCTAAAATGGCGAGGGACCGCGCTAAACTGTTTGCCATTGCAGGGAAAAGTGGCGTTGAAGCGCAACGCAAATTGTTACTTGCCGATATTGTCAAGTTGAGGATTGACCTGCGGAAAGCCAAAACCAAGGGATCAATCCCGCCAGCACATATGCCTGAGGAATTCAACCCGGCATCCCTTCCGGTCGGTCAGATTGGCATGATTCCGGGAATCCCAACTGTTTTCCAAGTTGTCAATAAGGCGGACGCTCTCTGCCGGATTTCGCATTCCTACGTGGCGGCATTTAATGCAGTTAGTGGGGCACCAATTATCGTCGCCTCCCATACGCTGGTGCTGATAAGTGGTTTCGATTTCTCGCTGGTTCCCAATCATTCCCACGCCTACATCACGGTACCGTGCCGGGTAGTTGGCGTTTATAAATATCAGACGGCAGTTGGCAGTACCAACACCGTACCGAAGATCGAGCCGCTGCGTTACCTGGCCAGTGCGCAGGCGAAGCGAAGCAAGAAATAAAATGGTTGCGCAAAGGTCGTTCTTGAAAGCCCCAGAAAGACGGTCGAAGGAGCAGATGATGTTTTATCTTCCTTAATTGTTGATCAAGGCATGCCTAGCGTCAACGTCGCATAGAAAGCTCCTCAGGGGCGAACCTGCGGATAATTTTCCTACATTTGGGGTTCCTCCCGGCAATTATCCGATACAAGTAGGGCCAGTACTCTGTAACCAGCAGATTCCCTTGCATATTGCGTCGAACGAAGGATGCGGTTTTGATGATTGGGTCTGAGCGTAGGTCTTTAAGGAAAACTGGGCTGTCAAGTGTACAGATGCGGTGGATGTCACCGTAATAGCACTTTCCGCGCCTCCAACTGGCTTTGCCGTAGGACAAACATCCGGCCAGGGTGAAGATATCCTCAATGCGTTTGTGTGGGTGGCAACGGTACATGAGTAGGACATCCCCTGAATGCGCCCGCTTGGACAAGGCCCAACGTACGCGGTTTTGTTCCAAATCGCGCCATTGGGAGGGAATAACCGGTTGCACCCAGACGTTAAATCCCAATCCGAAATATTTTCTCAATTCGACCACGCGAATTCTTTGTGGCACACGTGGCCAATCGTGTTCCCAGCAAACAATCCAGTCACATTTCCTTAGGGAGTGATGGTGTGCACGGAAGTTGCTGGACCTATATTCGAATTCGATACGGATTCGTCTTTCACGCCCGCCGACTTTTTGATAGGCGATGCAGTCTGGAAAAGCTGTACTGATCTTTTCGACACGTACCGCGAGCCGACTCGCAAGATAAGAAAAGAGAAAGACTACCCCCATCTCATTTTCTGGAGCATATTGGAGTGGGCCGTGGGGCAATATCTCCGCTCTTATTCCGTGATTCATTTTATGACTCCGGAGCCGAAGTAAAAGCATGGGGCCATTTGCGCCATAGAGTATAGCAGTGGATGTAGCTTTGTCTATCCGGGTTAGCCACTACGGATCCGCCCCGCCAGGTCCTGGAGGGAGAAGAGAGAAAAGGGGGTTCGGGGGATGAGAGTTAATCCCCCGCGTTGTGGCGGACGTGTTACAGTAGTAACAAATGTGCTTGACTTCGGTAATTTCGCCGGTACAATAATGGCATGAAGAAGATTGTTTCACTTAATGACGTGGACAAGGGCGCTGCAATGCTGGCGTGGTATGAGCTTGCCATCCGGGACTATCCGGATGGTTTGGTGACGCAGGCCCAGGCAGCGCGGATGCTCAACATAAGCCGGATGGCGGTATCGCGGTTGGTATCCCGTGGCCATCTGCGGGCCGTGTATTTTCCCAAGCCGCCGGATGTCGAGGGTTTGCCGGTCGGTAACGATGATCCCTTCTGGCTTAAGCTCATGGCGGTGCTTGATCGCGTCTTTGGTTCGGAATATGACAAGCCGATTGTCTGGCCAGAAGCATCTTTTGTGGCGTTCGCGGACGTGAAGCGGTTATGGCAGGGCGGAGAGTTGGACAAGAAGTGCCAGCTTAATTGGCTGGAAGTGCTGGGGGTATCAAAGCCAAGGGCGACAAAGCCGCCGGGGGAGAGAAAATGAACGGCAAGGTTGATTCCCAACGGAAGGTACCGCAAGTGACCATGGCCAGCGACGTGCCGGAAATGGGGATTCTCGACGAAAGATCGCGTAAGCGGTACACGGTACGGCGTGCCAAGAAGTCAGGGGGCTTGGTGATGAACGCCGCAGATCAACCGATGGATCGGCCAGCGCGATAGGAGTGATCTGATATTTTTGTATTGCCCGGTAGCCAGCCAGGCTCAATCGTTTGAGCGGTAGCAAGCCAGGGGCGTTTTCCAGTGCTTTAGGCACTAAGGAACGTACCTTGGCTTCTTTGTTTTCTGGTACATCTGTTACTCCGGCTACAGCCCCTTTCGACGGTTTGGGCTCAGAACCTCGGCGGCCCGTGGACGGCGGCGGCACAGCCGCCGCGGCCACGGACGCCGGGGCCGCCGCAGCGGCCTCCCTTAGACTTGAATATACAAGTAATAATCCGACAAAACAGATTGACTACCGGATGGTGTTTATGCACTGCCGTTGTAAGTCCCGGATGTGCGTTGGGTGCGGGCCACGGATGGGATTTATCCTGCGTATGCGGCTGCTGGCTGTAGCGGACAATTTCCGTAAGCCAGCACTGCTGACGTTGACGGTGGATCGGGAGAATTTCGGTTCATGTCAGGCAGCACATGATTTCATCAGCAGTATGGGGCGTATTGGCCTGCTGATGAAACGATTGGGCGTTAAGCTCTGGGTATGGGTATTGGAGTTCCAGCAGAAAAGCGGGGATGGCTGGCCACACTGGCACATTCTTGTTGATCTGGCGGATTGCCCAGGCGGTAAGATTGATCTGGTTCGAGCTTGGAATTTCTGGCGGGATAAGTGGGATATCGGGGGATTGGATT
>DAHVEJ010000267.1 GCA_027313145.1 Phycisphaerales bacterium
GGCACCAACTGATACGAAAGGCCATTGCCGCATGATAGAGATCCTTAAGGAAGTGCCATTCGTACCTGACACCTTTTTTTCGCGAGGCGCGTTATGGGTTGTAACTGTAGGTGTAGGATTCGTAGGTCATGGCTGATGGATTGCTGGTGTTGTAGCCGGTGCCGAAGCTGAAAAAGCAGGGGGAGTGGACTTGGGTGGGCAGGGGCATGGGGGCGGAGTCGGCGTTATTGTTTGTTGCAAGTGTGGGAACGAATACGAGCTGGCCGACAGGCGTCACTGAGTATGTTCCGTAGACGCCCGTCCCGGTCACTCCAGCGACTTGCGGGTAGGGGTACATAACGTCTCCGCCCGCGTTAGTTAGGGCGATCGTCGCAGCCGAGAAGCTCGCTGGCACATATTGTATCGGGCGGCCCAGGCCGTCGAGAATTTCGATGACGCCGGTCATGGTCGCGCCGCCGGCGGCAGCGCCTGGTGCGGGGAATGTTCCGGTTACTACTGCGGTTGCGGGGAGATTGGTTAAAAAGTTTTTGTGCTGGGCCCAGGTTGTGGTGCCGGTGATTTGATACGCGTGCAGCCGCTGGTATCCTTCCAAAAATGCCAGCATATCGGTTGGGGTTTGGCCGGCGGTTTTATGCTGGTACCATTCCAACGCACCCTGTAGCCCCTTAAGTTCTGATTTGGTCAGGGCCAACTCAGAGCTGGCCTGCACCTGTTCGCCCACCGCCAGGCCGATACCAATAAGGATAATGATGATCAGCACCACTACCAGCATTTCGATAAGGGTAAATCCGCGAGAATTACGCATGGCCAGTACCTCGTTAAGCGCCTACTATCCGCCAATACATTGTATCACCTTTGGGACTAAAACCAAGAAAAAAATCCGGGCGGCGGCCAGAACCTGAACGCAGGAGTTTGCTGCGGAAGCGATGGCGCTGCTATTTTGCTCGCCGGGTTGAACCTGCCGGTTTTTAGGCCGACGACCGTGGCATTTTTCTCCCGGTGGAAAACCGCTATACTTTCGGGCTTTGGTATTTCGGAAAAGAATGGAGTTGTTTATGTCCGTGTCCAAGTCTTCGATTAAGCGGCCGGTTATGTTGATTATCCGTGATGGCTGGGGCGAAAATCCACACCCGGAAATGGATACTTACAACGCCATTAAATTGGCCCAGCACCCGGTGGACGACCGCCTGATGCGGGAGTATCCCAATGTGCTGATTCATACCAGCGGCGAATGGGTGGGGTTGCCCGAAGGCGTGATGGGCAACAGTGAAGTGGGGCACCAGAACATTGGGGCCGGCAGAATTGTGGATCAGGAAACCATGCGCATTACCCGGCGGATTCGCGATGGCAGTTTTTTTGAAAATCCCACTCTTAACGCGGCCATCGCTTTCGCGGCGGCGCATCATGGTCGCGTACATGTGATGGGCTTGTGTTCCGACGGCCGGGTGCACAGCGATTTGGAACATGCGTATGCCATTCTGGAATTGGCAAAACGGAAAAACTTCCCGGGAGATCAGGTCTTGATTCACGCCATCACCGATGGCCGGGACACCGCCCCGCAGGGAGGCCTGCGGTATTTGGCGGCGCTGGAGGCGAAAACGCGGGAGATTGGCGTGGGGAAAATCGCGACAGTGGTGGGACGATATTATGCCATGGATCGGGACAACCGCTGGGACCGGGTGGAAAAGGCGTATAACCTGCTGACCCTCGGAGAAGGCGAAACATTTCCCAACGCGATCGCGGCCCTTGAACATTATTACGCCCATGCCACAGAACCATCGCGGGCGGGCGATGAATTCGTGGTGCCCAGCGTCATAGCGGGTATTGACGGCAAAATTAAAAACGGCGACGCGGTGATTTTTTTCAATTATCGCGGCGATCGTCCGCGCGAAATCACCCGGGCCTTTATGTATGATGATGCGCGGTTCAAGCAGGAAAAAAATGGCGGCTTTATCCGTAAATCGCGGCCGACGAATATTTATTTTGCCACCATGACCGGTTACGAAGAAGGCCTGCCGGTGCATCCGATTTTTGCCAAGCCCGAAAAAATGAAAGAAATTCTCGGCATGTATATCGCCGAAAACGGTTTAAGCCAGTTCCGTTCGGCGGAGACCGAAAAATTTCCGCATGTCACGTTTTTCTTCAATGACTACCGCGAACCGCCATTTGATCATGAAGACCGCAAAATGGCGGAAAGCCCGAAGGTGACAACGTATGATCAGCAGCCGGAAATGAGCGCCCGTCAGGTAACGGATATCGTTCTGGCGTCGCTGGACAAAGGAGAGGAAGATTTTTACGTTGTGAATTTCGCCAACGGCGATATGGTGGGGCACACGGGGAATTTGCCCGCAGCCATCAAGGCTGTGGAAACAGTTGATGCGTGCGTCGGTAAGTTGCTGGAAAAAATTAAGGCTGCGGGCGGCGCGGCGATTGTCACCGCCGATCACGGCAACTGCGAACAAATGTGGGATCCGGTCCACAATTGCCCACATACCAGCCACACCACCTTTGATGTGCGCTTGATTGTGGTGGATGATCGCTTCAAGGGCCAAAGCCTGCGGACCGGCGGATGTCTGGCGGATGTGGCCCCCACAGTGTTAAAGATCATGGGCTTGCCGCAACCGGCGGAGATGACGGGTAAATCACTTTTGTAAATTTACTACGTGTCATTTCGCTACGGTTGAACCATGGCTGTAAATCCACTAGTGTACTCTTCCGGGTCGCACTGGCGCGGCTGGAGATGTTTTCTCAGGGAGTAAACGATGGCGGATACGGCCGCGATATTTTGGATTCTGGAGGTGGCGGCGGCCTCCTTTGCCGGGGGTGTTTTAGGGTCTATCAGCGGGTTGGGTGGCGGCATTGTGATTGTGCCGGTGCTGACGATTTTTCTGCACATGCCCATTGAGCAGGCCATTGGTGCCAGCATTGTTTCGGTTATCGCCGTTTCCAGTGGGGCCGGGTCGGTTTATGTTCGCGATCATATAACCAATGTGCGCGTGGCGATGTTTCTGGAGCTTTCCACCGCCAGCGGAGCAATCCTGGGCGCCGCCGTGCTGGCCAAATTTTTAAACGCCCAGACATTGTCCATTTTGTTCGGACTGGCACTCTTGTTTTCGCTGGTTCCCATTCTATTG
Organism: Phycisphaerales bacterium; assembly: GCA_027313145.1. Lineage (GTDB taxonomy): Bacteria > Planctomycetota > Phycisphaerae > WQYP01 > WQYP01 > JAMDCX01. The sequence continues at coordinate 3,135 of DAHVEJ010000267.1, forward strand.
AACATCGGCGAAGAATTGCCGAAAAATATTAAGAATGATCGCCTGGCCAATTATCTGCGGCTGCAGGGATCCTATTTTGATAAGCGATTGGGCCGGGAAATTTTTTACAATGCCGCCAATGTGCCGCCGGCCATGGGCGTGATGTTTATCGCCGGAATCATGGCCGGAATTTTAGGGATTGGTGCCGGCGTACTGAAGGTGCTGGCTCAGGAAGTGGCCATGCACCTGCCGACAAAAGTTTCAACCGCGACCAGTAATTTTATGATAGGCGTAACGGCGGCGGCGGCGGCAGGGGTGTATTTGCACCGGGGGCTGGTACTGCCGTATCTGGTGGTGCCGGTGGCCACATCCGTGGTGGTGGGAGCCTTACTGGGCACGAAAATAATGGAGAAAATGTCCAATTCGCTGATTCGCAAAGTATTTGCGATTTTGTTGGGCATTGTGGGTGTGGAAATGCTTTTGCGCGGTTGCGGAATAAATTTTTAATCATCGGGTGTTGTGACGGATCGCGGCACCCAAGGAAAAGAGAATATGAACACGATAAATTCCTCCTCGCCGAATAGTTCAACGCCGCCGCCCGGCAATCCTCCGCACGCGCCGGTAAAGGATGAGTTTATCATTCAGGATGCCGCTGCCTGGGTCTTGCGCGTGGGCGTGATATTAAGCGTTGCGGTGATGATCCTGGGTTTGACCTTGAGCTTTATCCACGCGCCGCCGACGGTCAAGGAAATGCAGCATGTGACATTCAACACCAACCCGGCGGCCATGTATCACGGAGTTTTGGCCGGAAACGCTAAAAGCATCATAGACCTTGGCCTGCTGCTGCTGGTGTTGACCCCCATTACACGCGTAGCGGTCTCGGTGGTGCTTTTTGCGGTGGTGGATCATGACTGGTTTTACACGTGGGTGACGCTGGCGGTGCTGCTGCTGACGCTGATTTCACTGTTGTTTTTGCATTGACCCATCATTTGCAAGATAAGCTGGCGGCCCATCGGCGACGTGCCGCGAGAAATCTCGTATTGTTCTGCGACGTTATTCCCATCAAACGGCAAGGTTCAATGAGCTTAAATGGGCGTGGCAATTTTTCCGGGCAAGGGCAGAAATTTGCTAATGGAGGCCTAAATTCAGGGCTGAGTCTTGGTCTCC
>DAHVEJ010000268.1 GCA_027313145.1 Phycisphaerales bacterium
ACGACATAATTTGTCTATGTGCCGCAAATAATGCGTCTATGCCTTAAGGAAGTGCCATTCGTGTCAGGTACCTTTTTTTCGACGCAAAACTTTGGCGGTATGACGCTGCGAGCTTTTATGTGTTTACATGCAGTCAGTGTCTGGAGTGCAAGGCGATAGGGCAGCAGTTTTAGCCACCTCTAAAGCGATGTCTTGGGAGCGTTGAGGCTTTTACTGTAGAACCCGGAACGGTCGAAGCAGCAGGGGCGTCGCTTGCCGGAAGCCAGCATGGAGCAGGCGTTACCGATGCGCCGTGTGCGCGTCTCCTCCTGCTTGGCTGACGCGATCCAGTGAATCCAGTCTCGACGAGCCAGGGGCGTAATATCACGCCAGACCGTCTTCGCCTGGGGGGCCGCCGCGAGGGCCTTTCGCAACTCTGGCGGTATTGTTGGTTCCGGTTCCTCGGCCAACGGTGTGATTTCCAGCGTGACAACATCGCCTGCGTTCGCTCCGGCAGTCGCGCTAATTTTCCGGTTCACTTCGAGACAGTGGCTTTTTTGGCCGTCCGGCTCAAGCGTGGCCTGAAAGGCAATGCCGTTGATGCTGCCCTTAACCGACACCATACCCCGCGACGGGAGCTTCGCGCTGGCCTCTTTTGGCAGCGTAAGAAACAGCCAGGGGCCAACCTTCGCATTGGCCACCGGGCGGAACAATATGGCTCTGAACCGAATCGACATGTCTGTCTTTTTCTCGACGCTGGTCTTCATGGCTTAATATCCCGAATCGCATTACGGCCTGCTGAGCCAACTCCCAGCAGCGCCAAGGGGGCGGCAAGCTTTACACTCTTGGTATAACTCAAACAAGCCATATACTCAAGGACAAAACTACAGAGCAAACAGGGGGACGCCACGGCCTTACGTCTCCAAAGCAAAACAAAGGTACCTGACACCTTTTCAGGGGCCACCTTTTCAGGGGCAGGCTTCCAGGGGGTGACATTTCTATTTCGGCTAAGGGTGAAACTTTGTTTGCGGTGGGGCGAAAAATTATGGGGCATATACACGGCGAACGCTACATCCACTACAATTCGGGGGTGATATTTTTGGCGGAGTTGTTATGCCTCGAATCTGTTTTATTTTAGTTGCCGGATTGGATCAAAAATTGGCGGCTGGTGCCGGTGGTGTTTTGGCGGACTTTGCGCACCGAGGCACGCTGGAACCCGTTCTGCCTGCGGTTACCTGCACTATGCAGGCTACGCTGACCACCGGCAAAACGCCGGCCGATCACGGCATAGTCTGTAATGGCCTGTATACCCACAACAATCCCGCGTTGCACGGCCTACTGGATGATGACAGCTTTCCGGAATTTCGGCGACAAATCAGTTTCTGGGAGCAGTCAAACCAACTTTTACAAGTGCCGCGCTTCTGGGCGGGAAAGCCCCTTCGCACCGCGATGCTTTTTTGGCAGCAGTCCATGCCCGATGCCGCGGATATTGTCCTGACCCCCAAGCCGGAACACACCCCGGATGGCAAAACGGTTTCCAGTTGCTTCAGCCGCCCGCGCGATCTTTATTCCCGCCTGGCCGCAAAGCTCGGGCCTTTTCCATTGCACCACTATTGGGGGCCGATGGCCTCACTGCCAAGTTCACAGTGGATTATCAATGCCGCGATGGAAATCTGGCGACATGATCCCGTGGACCTGCAACTGGTCTATGTGCCACATCTGGATTACAACCTGCAACGGCTGGGGCCTGATCACCCCGCCGTAACGAAAGATGCCGCCGATGTTGCGGCGCTGCTGGCTCCCCTGGTGGAAATGGTGCGCAACGACGGCGGCGTTGCCATTATCGCCGGCGACTATGGCATGAACGCGGTTTCCCAAACAATTTTCCCCAATCAGGCCTTGCTTGCGGCAGGGTTGCTGAAAACCCGCCCGGATAACGATGGCAAACTGCTTATTGATTTTGCCGCCAGCAGAGCTGTGTCCATGGTGGATCATCAAATCGCCTATATTTACTGCGCTGCGGACGCGGTGGAACAAGCGCAAAAAGTCCTGTGCGATCTGGAGGGCGTGGGAACCATTGCCCAGAGCGTGGAAGAAAGATCCCGTCTGGGCCTCAACACGCCCCGAGCCGGACAATTGGTTGTATTGTCAAAGCCGGAGGCATGGTTCGCCCATGACTGGTGGCACAACGATTCCGAAAAACCGCTCTGGCAGTTTTCCGTTGATATTCACCGCAAACCGGGCTATGACCCGCGCGAATTATTTTTTGATCCCGCACGAAAGTGCATTGCACAAGACACCAAGCTGGTCAAAGGCTCACATGGAGTTGTGGTGCCCAATCATGAAAAGCTGCCGGTGCTGCTAAGTGATATGGCGATTCCGGCGAAATCCACACCGGCCACCGGAATCGCCGCATGGCTGGCGGGGCAGGTGTGAAGTTTCGTCGAGTCGGCCACCCAGTGCTCCGGTGAAAAGCAGGCACGCAACGCAGGCTCCGGTCAGCCACAAAACCCAATTATTTTCCTGCATGCCTCGGCCAATCGCCACCGCGACTTTGTATCGTCCTTGCCTTGAAGGCGCTATGGCCCGAACCGAAGCTCCACGTTGAAGATTCGCCCGACCCGGCAGGCTCGGTAGCGAAGAGACGATATCCGCCGCCGGAAGGTGACACCCTGTAGTGGATGTGTTTCCCTGTAAAAATATTGCGAGGCAGCCTACGGATGTAGCGCGGGGCAAGTTGTGAAACCGCGGACGGAAAATGCCCGTTAAGCTTGTGATAAATCGCCAGTGCGAGTGATAGTTCTGTGAGCCGACGGCGCAGGATCAACTTGCCCCGCAACCAATCCACCGGGACGGCGTTAAGAGTATAAGCCGAAATCCAAACGTCCAAAGGGGTGAAAAGAGATCGCAGTACGAGGTTGGCGGTGGAGCCACCGAAAACCACAGGGCGCATAGCCTGAATGGTTCCGCCCATGCGAATTCTCTCGTCGCCGGAGTAGGCTCTGAAGCGGTCATCTGCGGCATGTAAAGCCGACAATTGTTTGCGGAAATTCCTGAGCTGAGCCGCAGCCACGGTACTATTAAAAAGCCGGTTGGTATCCCGCATGAGGCCGGGATAGTTCACTGGTAGAAGATACTGCTGAAGTATGATTAAAGTGGACGGCCCATAAGTCGAGACCAAGCCGTCGCGATCGGTGCGCGCTAAATTATCCAAATCGCTATAGCGCTCGCGACTGAGAACTGTGGAAAGCGCAGGAAGTTGCGAACGGCGCTTCAGGTGTGCCAGCAAATGGCGTAACTGCTGATCGGAAAGCTGGCCGGAATTAGCCAAGGCCCTGTCCAACGCCAATGCGGATGTATCAAAGGAAATTGCCAGCAGGTAGGAAATCATTCCGGGGGGCTGCGAAACCAGCCGGGCCAGCCGATGAACACTACGCGCCTCGCGTAAGGCTTGCGCGGTTTCTCGATTGCCCAGGAGGAACATCGCATCCGCACACGCTACCGTACGCAGCGAGCCTACCATGGGTTGATCCGGACGGTTAATCCCAATAACCGAACCGTCACCGCTGTGCAGCGGAATATAGTAGCGAGGCCGATCCATCGCTTGGGAAAAAAGGTGTAACGCTCGCTGGTTGCTTTTAATCCACTGGGCAGCCGCCGGATATTTCGCAGCGGTCCATGGGTGTTGCGTGAGCCGATTTTCAAGCCGACTTTCCAGGATCCATTTTGGTCGCTTTTTACGTGTCTTTGGCAATGGGATTGGATGCTCTTTCAACCAACGCGTAAATGTGATGAGGCTCTTTGCGTTTTTGGCGAACGCTTTCATTCCGAGCTTCCGCATCACCCATTTTCCGTCGCCGTATGTTGTATGAAAGCATGCCGGGCCGGCCGCTTCGATCAACAATGGAAGGGCGTTATTATTTAACGTAACGCCCTTTGACTCCATAGCATTAAGGGCCGCAACGTAATCGACCCCACCATCTTTACTTATTGGCCCGAGGAGATACGTGGTATCGCGGCGAACAGGAATTATCTGCCATGCATGTATCCAAGCCTGATCTGCCGCAAGCAAAACCACCATTGCCAATAAGAGGCCAATGCTGACTTTTTTGCACCGAGATTCCAGGAGATTCAAACTCGGCGGCTGCTGGCCAACATCCCCCGCTGGCTGCCCTTGGATGTTAAGAACGGCACGGCGCAAAAACCACATCCGGACGGCCAGGAATAATAGTAGAACCCATCCGACGGCCCTTCCCAAGACGGA
>DAHVEJ010000269.1 GCA_027313145.1 Phycisphaerales bacterium
CCATAAGTGTCGGCAATATAGGTAAAAAATGACCACGACCAGTTTACAAACATATCATGCACCACCTGCCATTCCAGTCGAGCATATTCTACGATTTTTCTGGCTTCATTCATGTCGCCGCGTTCCATGGCCGCATAGGCGAAGCGCAGGGACGAAATACCCACCTCGTCAGGCTGATCCTGGCGTAGATCGCGTTGAATCAACTGGGATAGTTCAATATTCATTTCTTCATTCCCTTTAACACGTAAGCATGAATCCACCGCAGACATTAATTTCCTGCGCGGTAATAAAACTGGCGCGGTCCGACGCCAGAAAAACAATCAGGTTGGCGACATCTTCCAAAGTTCCCAGTCGCTGCAGTGGCGTGTCGGCCGTCCATTTCTGAACCAATTGGTCCGCCGATTTACCGGTTATTGGCTCAAGTTCCTGAAAATTACGCTCCCACATATCAGTCAGAACGACCGCCGGGCAGACCGTGTTGACGGTTATCCCCTTTTTGCCATAAGCCAAAGCCAGCGACTCTGTGACATTAGCCACTCCCGCCTTGGCCGCGGCGTAATGGGCTGAAAAGGGGCGGCCCTTTCGTCCGGCGTTGGAACCGAGGTTGATGATGCGTCCGCCGCGCTGCGGCTCCATGACCTCCGCCGCAGCCACGGCGAGAAAATAAAGGGATTTCAGATCTGTCTCCAGCACTTCATCCCATTCCTCCGGGCTGATTTTATTGACTGCGGTGAAATGACATACGCCTGCTGAATTCACCAGAATATCGAGGTGGGCGACATGGGTCATGGCCTGTGCGATTACTTCGGATACGGCCGCTGCCGGGCGCAGATCCTTGACAATCGTAAGATGTCCGCCGCAGACATCGGGAAGACCAGCCATGCTTTCATCAAGCGCTGGACCGTTACGATCCACGCCGACAATGCGGGCACCGCATTGAGCCAGCATCCGGGCGGTTGCCCGTCCGAAGCCGCTGGCGGCACCGGTGATGATTGCGGTTTTGTCTTTAAAATCCAACGTAATCATGTTGTACCTATCCGAAGATCTGGATGATGTTTTTCCACCAGAGGATCATAGAGCGGAAGAATGATATCCGCCTGCCGGGCCAGCTTGGCATAAAGTCGGTGGTGCTCCTCAAGCGATTCGCTAAGTCCCAGGGGAATGCGCTGATCAAAATTGCGGTAGGTAAAGATGGCATCCGTCATCGCCACACGTCCGGATGAGGTCTGAACGGAAAAAACCATGCTGGAACGATGGTGGCCGCCGCAGAACCATGAACGAATGCCGGGAATAAAATCCGTTTCCTCATCCGGCAGTAACTGAATGCGGGCAGCCGCGTTCAGCACCAGATGATTCAAAACAGCGGGCGGAAAAACAATATGCCGGGGTAGTTGAGGAATTTCGGGATCCGGGGCATGGAAATCAATCCAGCCACGACGCGACATCCAAAGCCGTGCCTGGGAGAATTGATCCAGCCCGCCAGTGGCATAGGCGGTCAGCGGCGTAATCAGTACATCTGTGATTTGCGCCGGATCAATTCCGTGGGATGCCAGAGCGCGAACTATCCAATTTTCCGGTCCCACCACCGGCGCGTGCCCGTCTTCACCGGTTGCGGCTCTGGCCCAGGAAGTCCAGTGTTGATGCAGAGCTGAGATATCTTGGGGAAAGCCGGTGTTCAAGAGAACTCGCCGCCGGCCATTGCTGATCAAACACGCCCAAAATGTAAGATCTTCCCAACCGGTCAGCCGCTCCATCCAATAAACTTCCGCGGCCGGCACGCGAGTTTCGCCCATTTTTAACAGTGTAATCTGGTAGGGTTTCATAACTGTGCGTTCCAACCTCCGTCTACTGAAACGGTTGTCCCCGTGACATACGATGCCTCGCGGCTTACTAGAAAATGCAGAGCCGCTTTGAGATCGTCGGGTCGCCCCAGGCGCCCCAGTGGACAATGCGTCTTGAGCCACGGTGAAACCACAGCGGCATCACGTGATTGGGCATCATTGATCTCCGTGTGAATCCAGCCAGGAGCGATGGCATTGACCGTGATCCCATATGGGCCGAGTTCCAGAGCCATACCTTGCATGAGCAGATCAAGTCCGCCTTTGGTGGCGCAATAATGTGTTTGCGTGGCGTTGGATCGAAACGCACCGACGCTGGTGGTCATAACAATCCGACCGCCATGACCGGCGGCAACCATGATTTTCGCGGCTTCCTGTGTGACGTGGAAAGCCCCGCTCAAATTGACACCTATATGCCGGGACCACATCTCATCCGTAACATCTAAAAATGGCGTGAAGCGGCAAATCCCGGCATTGCTGACAATTATATCTAGGCCGCCCAGCAGGGAAGCCGCCCGATGTACCATCTTCCGTGCCGCCTGGGGATTGGCTACATCGGCATCCATTTCATGGCAGGGAGATGAGGATATTGTTCCCAGTCGCCGGCACAATTGGCGGGCATTATCACCGTCCCCGCAGTGATTTAGGACTAAACAGCATCCGCTTTCAGCCAGTGCCTCCGCATAGGCCGCGCCAATCCCGCGCGATCCGCCTGTTATCAACGCCCGGCTGCCGAAACAACTGCTCATGGTATGGCCTCCGCTTGCCGGGATGGCGGGGAATCAAATGTGTCGGCAATCTGCCGGGAACACTGGCGCAACTTCGGCAACAGGTTTTTTACTGCCAATGTTCTCCCTGCTGCGGAATAATTACGTGGACGAAGGTACGAGCACGCCAGGGCTGCCACACATTCTCCGTCACGCGACTTCACAGCCAGGGCCAAATCATATACTCCGCAATACAAATGACTTTCCACGCACTCATATCCACTTCGGCTAATTCGCGCCAGTTGAGGGTGTAGAGCCTTCACGCGGTCCGGCTTAATATTGTTTCTACTGATAAAGGCTTCAAACTCCCCGGAGGGCATGGCGGCCAGGAATACTCTTCCCGAGGCACTGAGGATCGGATCGTGGGGCGTACCGGCGTTGATGCCAAGCTGCACATATCCCGGTCCGGGCACATTGGCCAGTATGAGCAGACGATCCTCCACCAGTACACTTATATGAACGGATTCGCCGGTAGTTTGTGCGAATCGCCGCATGGGTATGCGCGACCGGGTCAATAAATCCTGGAATGGCGGGCATGCCTGGCCCATGCGAAATAATTTGCTGCTGACCCGATACGCGCCGCCGGAATCGCGAAATAAATAGCCGCGTTGATGCAGGCACGCCACCACCCGTTGAAGTTCCGATACCGAGCGTCCGCAGAGGCGGGCAATAGCAGTGAGCGTCAGCGGCGTGTCCAATCCCGAGACGCGTTCCAACACATCCAGACCACGTTCCAGTGCCGGTATAGCCGGCCCGGAAAGTTCACTATTATTATTAGCGCTACGCATATTCATTAATGATAATTGGCTTCGATACGGCTGTCAAACACTTCTTGGAAACGAAACAAATCCCACTGACATTGAACGCGGGGTTGACTATCGAGTTATCTCACATTATCATTTATGAGTATGTTTATCGCTAATGATAGTTTCGAGGATCGCGTGCAGGAGAATGCCGCGATTGGCGACGTATAAGTCGCGGACAATTTGCTGAGTCTGCGCGGAGCCCCCGGCAATGCGGAACCTTCCGGGCGTTATCATTAGTTGGCCGATGAAGGCACGAAATTCGCGGCGGGACACCCGGGGCAACCGGAAAACCCCTGCGGGAGATTCGTGCATGACTTCGGCCCCCATCATCAACACAGTTTGAATTCAGGGTCAAGAGAATGCCGACAATAGCATTACTGGTTGAATCGGCCCGGGGTTATGGACGCGGCGTCCTGTCCGGTGCCGCCCAATATGTACAGTCGCATGGCCGTCTGAATATTTTGCATCAAGCCTTTGCCTCGGACGAGGGGCTGCCGAAGTGGCTTACGAGTCAGCGCTGCGACGGAATTCTTGCGTCCATCGAGACGCCCGAGACATTCCGAGCTTTGCAGGTGCTGAATGTTCCTCTAGTACTACAGCGCTACTCTATTTTACGTTCATGTCGCTTTCGAGATTCAATGGCGGCGCGGTTTCGCCATTGGT
>DAHVEJ010000026.1 GCA_027313145.1 Phycisphaerales bacterium
ATTCCGGTGGAAGTATCGACTCGACACGGTTACGCCCCCATAACTATTGATATGTTATTTTGGAATCACACTACTAGTTTGTCCATCGCTCTTTTTGCTGGCCCATACCCTGCGGCGGCAGCCTTCCTCAGCCAGATTCCCGCCACAGGCGCATTCATTGGCACACCCAGGCCCTCTTGATACAAACGCGACAAAAGGAACATCGCGTGTGGATCCCCCTGATCCGCGGCCAAGCGGACCCATTTGACTGCTTGCGCGTCATTGCGCGGCACCCCCGTACCCAGCTTATACATAAGGCCCGCGTTGGTCCGGGCATCCGGGGTGCCGTTTTTGGCGGACTTGAGGAACCAATAGCATGCTGCAACTGGGTTGCGCTGCGTTCCACGTCCCCTCAAATAGGCGTTACCGAGATCGTTCTGAGCGTCGGCGTCGTCACGGGCGGCCGCTTTCCGAAACCACTCGAATGCCCGCCGGTAATTTCGCTTGGTGCCGCGACCCAACTCGTACATGTTTCCCGCTGCGGAGAAAACATTGCCACAGAAAGCTACTTGGATAAGCAGAGCCAAGACCGTCATTCCAAAAACACGCGGAAGACAGCGTAGCCGTGCCAGTTGACTGGGAGGAGATTTGCGCATTGGAGACCTCGATAATTCCTGCTCCGGGGGTTACCCACCGCCCCGCGCAATCGGTGCGACTGAGGCCAAAAAACAAACGATACCCGTCTGGTTCCTTGATGGCAACAACGAAGGATGTCCCTCTTTCGCGTGCCCGTATAGAGTTACAGCGCTGCCGCCAGCTTAAGGGGTCTCACTTTGCGATGCGGCCATCCATCACCCATTTGCCGGTTTTAACACCATATCGATAACGCGACCCGGCGTAGGTGAAGAATGGCGGATGAATCATTCCAGGCCCAACCCAGGCAGTGCCTATCTTGACGAATGCGCCCTGTGTGGCCGAGCCGCGTGTGGCGCCAAGCCACTGCACCTTCAGCGAGAACCGCGACCGATGGCCTACATCGCTCCAAGCCCGGAATTTCCCTCGGCCGTCGAAAACAGCGAGTGAAACAATCGGGACATGGAAACCGCTGGTCGGGCTGAATTTAAAGCGGAAACTCCGGTGCGCTGCGCTGTTAATCCGCACCCCTCCACCGGGCCGAACCGTCAATAGCAGCAAGTTTTTCGATGCCCCGATGAAATAGTTCCCCGAGGGCAGCTCGCGATCTTTCTGCCAGGCCGCCTCTTTATGCAATATTTCGGCGACGGGCATCCGACGTGATTCGCGGCGCTCGTGGGCCAGATATAGAAGCCACCCTGCGGCGAGGAAGCCGCCCGCGAACGTCGCGAGAAAAGAAAGCGTAAGTAAAAATCTTTTCATTCAAATCTCCTCACGTTTTGGGATCGCGCTGGGATCCACAAAACTCTGACATCCGCCATTGTCACGAATTCACCGCCGATTTCCAAGAACCCTCCGTGCGGCTGTTGCCGCGATTGAGAGCACGATAAATGATGCCGCATCGTGCAGTCCCAATCATCCGAAGCCTAAACCAAACAACATTTATTTGAACCGTCCGCGCAGCTATCGGCGAATTTCACCCTTTCATGCTCCTCTTGGCGTGGGCAGGCCAGCCGGATTCGCAGGGGCGACGGGGCTTTTTGTGTCCCTGAAGGCGATTTTCCACGGCCCCGGGCCCAATTGGGCCGAAAGGGACCAAAAGTTTAGGCCGCCCCTGATATGAAATACCGGTCCCTCCCGCTGCGTTCCCTGCGGTGTTTCTTCAATGAGGCAATCCGAGATCCACAATTCGCCTGGAGGAGCCGCAAGCAACCCCTCCAGGACCGCGTGCTCCAAACGCCAGTGAAGATTCAGTACCGGCGAAATTTCGAGAACAGACGGAACCGAAATCACTTCGCCGTAGGTCCCAAATAGCTCCCAACAATCTCTTTCCAGACGTATGCGCAAGCACCCTTTCACAAGCTTGGTCTGGGATGGACAGAACCTCGCATCATGTAAATAGCTGCTCAGGTAAGCGAGGTCGTGCCATTGGTTCGCATCATCACGGACCGCGTAACAGATGCGCCGAGGTTCCGTTGCCCGAAACCACGTGCCGAAATCGGGTTGTAATATAGCCGAAGGGTTCTTTTTCCTGGCTCTGTTTTTGCTCGCTAGTCGCTTGCGGCCGTCTGCGGGTACTGGATTTCTGATGTTCATCGCGGTGATCCTTTCCTTTTAGAATTCGGCGTCCATCTGCGACCGCACCGGCGTTTTGTCCCGGCCCGGTTGCTCCGGAATATTCCACTTCACGTAGGGCGGTAGCGCCCGGTGGGCCTTGTAAGCGGCAAAGCCTGTAACGGCACCCGGACCGCCTTAATTGTTATAGTTCCATCTTAAGCGCCCGCCCTTTATACCCAAATCTCAGGGCATCGCCGATGCCGATACTTACTGCGCAATAGGGAAACTCCAGAATTTACTGATTCCCATCCTGCTTACGAAAACTTGGAGGGATCGCGTAAGGCACCGGGGGTTTGGCCGGTGTGTTTTTTCAGCCAGCGGCAAAAATAGGGTAATTCGAGAAAGCCGCATTTATGGGCTATTTCTCCGGCTTTTTCATGCGTCTGCGTTAATAGTGTGCGGGCTTCCTGCAAGCGCACCTGCGTCATGTAATCCATGAGTGTCAGCCCGGTCTGCTGATGGAACAGCCGGCTTAGCGACCCGCGATGGTAGCCCACACGATCCGCGATCATACGCGCCGCCAGATGCGGATTGGAAAACTCCTGTTGAATAATATGTTCGGCCTGCCGCACAATAGTGGCCACTTCGCTGGTACGCAGCCCGTCGGCCACACGGTACAGCAAGGTAATAGCGGAAAGACTGGCCCGGCGGCGGCCTTGAATGGTGTAATCCTTGAGCCGCCGCATGAGTTGATGAATTTCCTTGACCGGTGGCTCCACGCCGCCATAAACGCCGGGCCTTAGATCCAGTGCTAAGGCAAACTGTTCCGCCAGGGGGCCATCCAGAGAAAACCAGCAGAACTCGTTGACATTTTTAAGCGCCCAGAACCGGTGCGGAATCATGGGCATATATATTCCCAGATCGCCGGCTCGCATGTTCATGCGTTTACCCTCCACATCCATCGCGGCCTTACCCTTAATCAGCCATTTCAGCAATACCGTGCGAGGCGACCATGGCGGCTCGAATCGCCCCATGGATACAAACGAATGCTGCGCTCCCCGCAGTGCGACAGGTACGCCGTGCGGTGGATGATCGCGTGGCCGCTCTACCGCCGTACCGCCGACTCTAAGGGCAATTAATGCTTTGCCATTCTTATCCAATGGCTCTTGCCAGGGCATATCGTTGATCCTTTCCAATCGCGGCCTTGCGATCCTGAAAAACACTTTTCCTTCACGTATCCCAATTGTTACAAAAGTACAACAAGTGGTGACAAAAGTCTAATTGCGAAGTTCTGGCTTTGTATTTATTGTAGCGTCAGAGGCAGGTGGCATTCGCCCGCGCGGCCCCGATGTAACCGGGGACGCCAGGCGAATGCGGAGGCGAAAAATAAGAGCTACGGTTTTCTTGAACGCCCCCCAGGTGGATGTAGGACACGCCATCCGCCGGGGGGCTGTTTTTTCAGCACTCGCAACGGTGGGAACCATAAAAAAACAAAACTCCCCCGCTGGTAAAGCGGTCAGGAGTTCTGTTTTGAATCGTGTGATCCACGAGCCGATGGGCGGCTCGGCGGGCACCGCGGCGGATGTTACGTTGGTAACATCACATGCGGGCCGGCACGGTTATTTTCCGCCGAGGATCGCATCCTTGGCGGCTTTGGCCACGCGGAATTTAACCTTGCGGCGGGCGGGAATTTCAATGGGTTCGCCGGTTTGAGGATTGCGGCCCATACGCTTCTTGGTGTTCACCAGAACCAGCTTGCCCAAGCCGGGGATGGTGAACTTGTTCTTGGCTTCCTTGTACGCAAGTTGAGCCATGCAGTCCAGAGCTGCGACAGCCTGCTTCTTGGTCATTTCGGAGCCGGTTTCCTTGGCGACCAGTTCCGCGAGCTTCGCGGCGGTCTGAGACTTGGTGAGGGACTTGGCCATAAACATCTCCTTACTATGGCGGACAGGTTTGCAGGATACGGCCGGAGTTCCACCGCCGGAATATAAATCCGTCCCTGCAATACGATTAATCAATAAAATAAGCGCTTTTTCACAGTATGCAACTGAAAAACATAAATTTTTCCATTTTTTTTATTTTGTCGCCCCCCGGCCGAATTACAAAAAGATGATTCCTGACGCTTTCGCGGGTATGCTATAGCCCTCTATTTTGGAGGTCTGTCAGATGGCGCACCCGTGGACAACGCCGATTCCCAGTCGTGTATTTTTCACCAAAGGCGTAGGCCGCCACCGCTACAAAGCCCAGTCTCTTGAACTGGCCTTTAGACATGCAGGTATTGAGAAGTATAATCTTGTACAAGTATCGGGCATCTTGCCGGCCCGCTGCAAGATCATCCCCGTTACCGAAGCGATCCGGGAACTTTCCCCCGGCCAGATCGCCTTCGGAGTTATCAGCGAATCCAGCAGCGATGAACCCAACCGTCTGCTGTGCGCGGGCATCGGCGTGGCCCTGCCCATACGCGATCAGTACGGCTATATCAGCGAACATCACGGCTTTGGTATGACGGAAGAAAAAATCGGCGATTACGTTGAAGACATGGCCGCCACCATGCTGGCCACCACACTGGGTATTGAATTTGACCCACAATACAACTATGACGAGCGCAAAGAAATTTACCGCATGAGCGGCAATATCGTCCGCACGCGCAATATCGTGCAGACCGCGGAAGGCGATAAAAAAGGCCTGTGGAACAGTGTGGTGGCCGCGGCTGTCTTCCTGATGTAATGCCCGTCAACCAGATGAACCGCCCGGCGCGGCTCCCTGAAAAACAGGGCGCAGCCGGCGGACGCCCCGGCGGTGCCACCGTTTGATCCGGACCGCGGTCACGGAATCAAAGGCGTCAGGTGCCCAGTTGTCGGCTCGACTTTGGCTACTGTTGGCCATCGCCCGCGTAAAAAAAAAATACCTGAACATCTTTTCTCGCGGTGACACTTCTATTTCGGCTAAAAGGTGACAATTTTACGTCGGCACAACAAATTCCCAGAACCGTGTATTGACGGACGAAAAGCGCAGCATTACTATCTTGGTCAGACTTTGTGCAATCTTTCACAGTCTTTTTATGAAAGATACTGGAAGGGTTGGATGGACAAGGGCGATAACGCGACGGTGAAACAACCCTGAATTTCAGGGTATGTTAAGGACTGTTGCCCAAACAGGAATGCGACGCGAACCATGAGTGAAAAACCGTTCTTCGTCTTCCCCAAGTGGACAAACACCGCGGTCCTTGTGACTTTGGCGGTTGGTGCCATCGTGCCTGTTTATATCATTGCCATTGTCTGGTTTGGCTGGAGCGCCCGCACATTAAACGTGGGTTACCAACCTGTTCAACCTGTCCCTTTCAGCCACGCTTTCCACGCCGGCAAGCTTGGAATCAATTGCCAATACTGCCATACCGACGTTAAACGGGCCGCATTTGCCGCCATACCCCCCACGCAAACCTGCATGAACTGCCACACTCAAATTGCCGCCAATAGTGCCAAGCTCCAATGGCTTAGAAATAGTTATGGCACGGGTAATCCGAAAATGGCTGGTATGCCGATACCCTGGAAACAGGTCAATGAACTGCCTGATTATGTCTATTTTAACCACGCGGCCCATGTCAATGCGGGTATCAGTTGTCTGGTGTGTCACGGACAGGTCAACCATATGGAGCGGGTGTATCAGGCCAAGCCGCTAAGTATGGACTGGTGCCTTTCCTGCCATGAAAATCCCGGTCCGAACCTGCGCCCCCGCAATGAAGTGACCAATTTGAACTGGACTGGAAAGAACAAGGTAAAACTGGCCGGCGACCTTGGCCTGACGGTGGCAACGCTACCCAAAAATCTGGGCCAGTACCTTATGAAGCGTTACCATATTCCCAGCACCAAGCTTTTGACGGATTGTGAGACATGCCACCACTAAAAACGGATAATTTGAGCGGTAAGGAATATTGGCGCAGCTTAAATGATTTGGCTGATACGCCGGAATTCCGCGAATTTGTGGATCGTGAATTCACCAATAACGCTTCGGAATTCCTGAATTCCAATCGCCGGCGCTTCCTGAAAATTATGGGGGCCTCGTTTGCGTTAGCCGGACTGGCCGGTTGCCGCTGGCCCATGGAAACTTTAGCGCCTTATGCCCATCGCCCCGCCAACCGTGACCCCGGCACACCGGTGCAATATACCACTGCCATGGAACTTGGCGGCGTGGCCCAAGGCATGTTGGTCACCAGTGTTGATGGTCGGCCCATAAAAGTGGATGGCAACCCCAAGCATGTGCTTAACCGCGGCGGCAGCGATGCCTACGGCCAGGCCAGCGTATTGAATGTCTATGACCCTGATCGCAGTCGCTCTGTTATGCAGCGTGACGCGCAAGGTAAAGCGGCGGATTCCAACTGGGCTACCTTCGAAGCCTTCTGGAAGGAACAATTGGCCGGCTTCAAAAAAACCGGCGGCAAAGGCCTGGCGGTACTTTCCAGCAATTCCGCATCACCGAGCCTGGCGGATATGCGCAAGCGCATGGCCCACGCCCTCCCCGCTTCGCAATGGTTTGAATATGACTCAATTTCCGATGATGCGGGCCGCGAAGGTCTGCGTATGGTATTTGCGCAACCGGGCCGCGCCGTTCCCGATCTTTCAGCGGCGCAGGTGATTGTTTCGTTTGATCAGGACTTTTTTGTCGGTGACCCGCTGGCGGTAAAATTCGCGCGGGACTTTGCCAAGGGCCGACAATTAACCAACCCGGAAAATGGCCAAAGCGCCACGTCCATGAATCGGCTTTATGTGGTGGAATCCACCTTCACCATGACCGGTTCCATGGCGGAAAATGCCCGCCATCGCATTCCCGTCCCCGCTAAAGATGTGCCGGCCGTAGCCTGTCTGCTGGCGGCTGAACTTAAAAAACAGGGTTTGGTGCTGGGCGTGGAAATCCCGACGCCGGGCAATGTGAATATAGGCACGGGTGACAAAACACTGGAAGTGATGGCGGCAGATCTGCTGGCCAATAAGGGCCGCTGCGTGCTGGTGGCCGGTGCCAATCAACCGCCGGAACTCCATGGCCTGATCGCCGGTATCAATGATGCCCTGGGCAACACCGGTCGCACGG
Organism: Phycisphaerales bacterium; assembly: GCA_027313145.1. Taxonomy (GTDB): domain Bacteria; phylum Planctomycetota; class Phycisphaerae; order WQYP01; family WQYP01; genus JAMDCX01. The sequence continues at coordinate 7,255 of DAHVEJ010000026.1, forward strand.
TCACGTATTACCCGGTCATGAATCCCGATCGCCCCACGCACCTGGCCTCCATGGAAGCTCTGGCCGCGGCGATCAGGAAAAAAGAAATCTCGGCCCTGGTAATCTTGGGCGGGAATCCTGTTTACACCGCACCGGCCGACCTTGATTTTGCCAAGCTGCTGGCGGCTGTCCCCTTAACCGTACATCTGGCTGATTATGTGGACGAAACATCAGATCTGTGCACCTGGCATTTGCCGGAAAGTCATTATCTGGAAAATTGGGGCGACGCTCGAACCTTTGATATGTCTGTAAGCATTGTCCAGCCGCTGATTCAACCAATTTTCGGTGGACGCAGCGCGGTGGAAGTGATGGCGCTGGTTATTCAAGACCCGCTGCAAAAAGCCTACGATATTGTCCAGCGCACCTTGGGCATCAAATCCACGGATTGGCGCTGGAAAAAAGCCCTCTTTGACGGCTACGTTGAAAAAACCGCCTGGCAGCCCCTGCATTTGAACTTTTCCGCGGGGAATCTTAATGGCGCGTTGGCCCAACTGATTGCAAAAAATGCCAAAGTGAAACTGGACCATCAGCATCTGGAAGTTGTCTTCCGTACGGATTCCAAAGTGTTTGACGGGCGATTCGCCAACAATGGCTGGTTGCAGGAACTACCTGATCCCATGACGCGACTGACCTGGGACAACGCCGCGTTGATTAATCCCAAAACCGGCGTGGCCATGGGCTTAAATCGCCATGAAAGCCAGATCATCCGTCTGAAAGTTGGCGGCCGTGAGTTGGACATTGCCACGTATATGATGCCCGGCCAACCTGAAAATTCCATTTCCATCGCGCTGGGCTATGGCCGCACCCATAGCGGTAACGTGGGCAACGGCGCTGGATTTAACGCCGGGGCTTTACGCACCACCCATGCGATGACCATGCTTTCGGGCGTTGCCATGGAAGTGACGCAAAAGCCATATCAATTGGCCACCACACAGGATCACTTTGTCATCAGCACCATTGGTGAACGCGCTATCGCGGCTCGTGTGCCGGATCTCATTCATCAGGGAACTTTTGCCGAATTCCGGAAAGACCCCGGTATGGGGCACAAAAAAACAACCGCCGTTTCCCTGTGGGATGAACATCATTATGACACCGGCTACCAATGGGGCATGGCGGTGGACCTCACCACATGCGTGGGGTGCTCCAGTTGCGTGATTGCCTGTCAGGCGGAAAACAACATTCCCATTGTGGGCAAAGAGCAGGTGCTCAAAGGCCGGGAAATGCAGTGGCTGCGTATTGACCGCTACTTCCGCGGGCCGGAATCGGAAAATCCGCAGGCGGTTCACGAGCCGATTCTGTGCATGCAGTGCGAAAATGCCCCATGTGAAGCAGTCTGTCCGGTAGGGGCCACCAGCCACAGCGCCGATGGCCTGAACATGATGACCTACAACCGCTGCATCGGTACACGGTATTGTGCCAATAACTGCCCTTATAAAGTCCGCCGCTTCAATTTCTTTGATTACAACAGCGGAACACTTAATAATTTGTACACGCCCAATATTTTGCGGTCGGAAATGAACCCGCTGATCGCCTTGCAGAAAAACCCGCAAGTATCCATCCGCGTTCGCGGCGTGATGGAAAAATGCACCTATTGCGTGCAGCGTATTGAAACCGTACGCGTCGTGGCGGAACGGCAAAATCGCCGGATTCGCGACGGGGAAATTACGCCGGCCTGTGCCCAGGCGTGCCCGTCGCAGGCCCTGGTATTTGGGGACATCCGTGATAAAAACAGCCGCGTGGCAAAACTCATGAAGCAGGATCGGATGTACGGCATACTCAACAAGGAATTGTATACCAAGCCCCGGACGCGCTATTTGCCCAAGGTTTGGAACCCCAACCCGGCATTGCCGGAAGAACCGCTTTCGCCAAAAGGATTGATGTAGCGGCCTGCCGGGAATGGTTTCCGGCCGGCCTGATTTGGATAGAGCTTTGTGATGATTTGGAAATGAATTCATGGCATCGGTGACGACAACCCAGGTTCCCGGCATGACCGGTGATTTCGACAATACGCTCGATGACGGCGTAAGCAAAGCGCCTTTAGTGCTTGGCGAAGCTACATTCCGTGAAGTTACGCGAAAAATCTGTCGCGTGGCTGAAGCCCCGCGCGCCCCCCTGGCCTGGTATGTGGCCTTTGCTATTTCCACCGCACTGGTGGGTGTGCTGGGAGCCATGATAACTTACGCCGTATTCACCGGCGTGGGTGTATGGGGTAACAATTCGCCGGTGTTCTGGGGCTTTCCGATTATTAACTTTGTGTTCTGGGTTGGCTTGGCCCATGCCGGAACATTTATTTCCGCGATTTTGCTGCTGTTCCGGCAAAAATGGCGCACCGGCATCAACCGTTTTGCCGAAGCAACCACAGTTTTTGCGGTGGTCTGCGCCGGTTTGTTTCCCGGTATTCACGTCGGGCGGCCATGGTTTGCCTATTGGATGGCACCGATACCGAACGTCATGGGCGCGTGGCCCAATTTTTACAGCCCGCTGCTGTGGGATGCCATTGCTGTATTTACCTATACCAACGTGTCCCTGCTGTTCTGGTATGTCGGTATGATCCCTGATCTTGCCACATTCCGAGATCGCTCCAAGACGCGTCTGCGGCACACTGTTTACGGTATTCTGGCCATGGGCTGGCGTGGATCAGCTAAACATTGGCAACTCTACGAGCGAACCATCCTTATTTTGGCCGGCCTGGCGACAGCTTTGGTTCTCGGCGTCAGTTCCACGGTCAGTACGGATTTCGCGGTGTCCCAGCTTCCGGGCTGGCACGAAACAATTTTCCCGCCATACTTCACTGTCGGTGCCATTTTCAGCGGATTTGCCTTGGTACTGGCATTGGCCATCCCGGCCCGTGAGCTTTTTGGTCTTAAAGATTTAATCACCAAGCGGCATCTGGACAATCTGGCGAAAATCACCCTGGTCATGGGATCCATCGTCACCTACATCTACATGATGGAATTTTTTATCGCCTACTACAGCGGTAACGGCTATGAACAGTTTGCCTACCTCACCAGAATCATGGGACCCTATTGGCGCATGGGCTGGTTGATTCTGTTCTGTAATTGCCTGGTGCCGCAAATTTTCTGGTTCAAATTTGCCCGCACAACATGGTGGCTGGCCCTGCCGGCGGCCCTTTTATGCCTTGTTGGCATGTGGAGTGAACGCTTCGTTATTATCATCACGGTGCTGAATCGTGATTTTCTGCCCAGTGCCTGGCACAATTATGCTCCGACCTGGGTGGATTGGCTGACATTTGCCGGCAGTATCGGGTTGTTCTTTACGCTGTTTTTATTGTTCTGCCGCTTTTTGCCCATGATCGCAATGTCGGAAGTCAAAGCGATTCTACCGCAGGCTGAAGGCCATGTGCATGATGATTCTACCGCCGGAGCGGCGGGACATTAATGATGATCAGATCGTTGATCTGATGTTAGTGAGATGGTGGTTATGAGTACCGCACACAACATAGAACCCGTGGTCAAGGAACCGCAGATGTATGGTCTGCTGGCGGAATTTCACGATGTGCAAACATTGCTGGATGCCGCTGTGGCTTTGCGCAAGGCCGGGTACAAAAAATGGGATTGCTACACGCCGTTCCCCGTGCATGGCATGGATAAAGCCATGGGGATCCGCCCCAGCATCCTGCCGTGGATTGCGCTGGCCGGCGCTTTGGGCGGAATATTTACTATTCTTGCACTGGCTCCCCTGTGTAATGCGTTTCTTTACCCCATGATATTTTCCGGAAAGCCTTACTGGGGAATGCCCGGCCATATACCCATGGCTTTTGCCTTAGGTATCCTCGGCGGCACCGTGTTTGTCGTCCACGGCTTGTTTGTGCTGGCCCGCTTGCCGCAGTTTTACCATCCATTATTTACCGCCGAACGCTTCCGCCGCGTTACCGATGACGGCATGTTTATCGCCATTGAGGCTACCGATCCGTCTTACAGTCCGTCAGCCACGTCGCAACTGCTTACAAAGCTGGGCGCGGCCGCCGTTGAAGAAATCAGGGATTAATGTGATGAAAGCAAAAACACGGAACTTTTATATCATTGGTGATCTGGTGCTGCTGGCCCTGATTCCATTTGGCATTATTGCGGTCAGACGTTACTCGTACACCACCACGCCGCGCTTTGCGATTATTCAGGATATGGATCGCATGCCCTACCTCAAGCCGCAGCGCCGCAGCCCGGTTTTTGCCGATGATCGCGGCATGAGACCCCATATCGCCGGCACCATGGCCCAACAGGATTAACATGGCTGAAGCGCGGGCTTATCCGGGAAACTGGAAAAAGGATCATGTCGCCATCCGCAGTGGACCACAATATAACCGTATCATGTACGGGCAGAAGCTTGTGAACGGCCAGGGGCAATTTATTACTAAAATCCCCATTCCCGTCACGCGGCGTCTGGTGCTTCGCGGTCAAAAGGAATTCGATATTTTTTGCACCCCCTGTCATGGCTTCAACGGCATGGGCAACGGCACCGTCAATCAATATGTGAACAAATTGCGTGCCGCCGGTTCCCCTGACGCCGGTTCATGGGTTCAGCCGTCGGACTTGACGGGGCCGGGTGTCAAATTTATGCCGGATGGCGGCATATACAATGTAATAACCAATGGCATTGCCGTGATGGCGGCCTATAAAGATCAGGTGCCGGTTGTGGACCGTTGGGCCATTGTGGCCTATGTCCGGGCGTTGCAGCTTTCGCAGAAGAAAGTCGCCGTTGGCCGGTTGCCCCAGTCCGTGCGAAGCAGGCTCAAGTAATTGGAGCGTGAATAACGTGTCGAAGAAAATCATACAACTCGGGCCGAAGGATCAGTTCTATCTCGATGAACTCGGAGCACCGCTGATCAGCGGCGGCCTGATTGCGGGTATTGTGTCATTGGCGGCCGCCGTGGGCTTAGGGGCGGCCATAAACGATGGCTGGCGGCAATTCCTGTTCAGCTACCTGACCGCCTGGCTGCTGTTTTTTATTATTTCGGCAAGCTCTCTATTTTTTGTGTTGGGTCATCATCTGTTTCGCGCTTCCTGGAGCGTCGTGGTGCGCCGTCTGGCGGAAGCCATGAGTTGCAACTTTATTCCGTTGCTGGTTCTGACCATTCCGCTGCTGCTGGGTTTCCACAAAATTTTTATCTGGACCCATTACAACTACGTGCATTCGGATCCGAATCTGGTTAACAAAACCAGTTATCTCAATGTGCCATTCTTTATGGTACGCAGTGTCATTTACTTCGCGTTTCTCATCGGATTAAGCCTCTATTTCCGTAGCATGTCCGTAGCGCAGGATCAGGACGGAAGCGTTCCCCGCATGCTGCAACTGCAAAAACAGGCGGGCTGGGGATTTCTGGCGGTGTTCTGGATTATGAACTTCGCCGGAGCTGATTATGTCATGTCACTTCAGCCCAAATGGCTTAGCTACATGGAACCGGGCTTTTTCTTCTCCGGTGTGGGAATGGCGGTTTATGCCGTGCTTCCGCTGGTGGCCATCTGGTTTCAGCGAAAGGGCAAGCTTACGCAGTCCATTACCACCGAGCATTATCATGATCTGGGCAAATGGCTGTACGGCTGGGCCATGTTCTGGGCCTATATCGGCTTTGCGCAGTATATGCTCATCTGGTATGCCAACGTCCCGAAAGAAACCACCTTTTTCCTGTTGCGCACTGTCGGGCCGTGGATGATTATCACTATCGCGCTGCTGTTCGGGCATTTTATTGTGCCATTCTTCGGTTTAATGTCGCGCCATGTCAAACGCCACAAGGGGCTGCTGGCGTTCTGGTGCCTGTGGCTCCTGTTTTTCACCTATCTGGATATATTCTGGCAGGTGCAGCCCATCGTGTGGGTGAATACACATGCCGGCTTAACCGCGGTTGCTAATAACCATGATCCGTATACGCTGCTGGGAGCCGTGGAAAAAATTGTATGGAAACCGCTTGACCCCATGTCCTTGGCGATTGATGCACTGTGTCTGGTCGGGATCGGCGGGCTGTGGGTGGCGCACACCGCTTATTTGCTGCGTCGCAGCGCCTTGATGCCCATTCGTGATCCGAAACTCGCTGAATCTTTGGCCTTGGAAAACTTTTGAGGTGTTTTATGAGTAACAATCCGTACGACAGTCAACACAATTCACCGCCCGAACACGTTCCGCACGCGGTGCGACCGGAAGCCGGTGCTCACACGCAGAAGGATGATGTGGATTCCCATAATCTCCTGCTGGTGGGATCATTCCTGGCTTTATTTGTCGTGGTTCTCGTCCTGGGGGTGATCGCTTTTTTCCATCACTACCGGCATATTCTCGAGGCACAAAAACAGGCCAGTGTCAGCGCATGGTCGGCGGCGATTCACCAGCGACAAATCGCTTCCATTCAACCGCATTGGGTGGGCGGAAATCACCAACAAGCCACAGTTGGTATCGAACTTGCTGAGGATATGGTCGTCGCCCAATACACCCCGAACGCCAAACCGGTGTTGCTGCCGCCCGTGCGTGAAGCAGCCTCAACCGGCGCTGCCGCTCCTGCTGTTCCGCTGCACGTTCTGGGTGCCAAGTTATATGCCAGTCTCGGATGTATTGCCTGTCATACGGCCAATGGCCAGCCCGGTGTTGGCCCAACGTGGAAGAATCTCGCCGGTTATCCGCAAAAACTTACCAATGGGAAAACCGTCATTGCGGATTATAAATTTCTTCGCACCATGATCCTTCACCCCGGCACACTGCTGGTAGCTGGAGCACCCGCAGGCGTCATGCCCGCTACGTATGGCCCCATGTTGTCGGGTAAAAAGCATCCGCATGAAACGAAGCTCAATGCGATCATCTGGTATATCAATACTCTTAGCAATCGCAGCAGCAAGGCCACGCAGCCGCCTGTGCCCGATAATCCGGGTAAGTAATCCACGTTTACGGCTCGCATCCACCTGATTCGATTGCTATAATCGGTTACTGTTGTGTTTGGCACTGCCGCAGTAGCCAGGCTATTACTCAAAGCGGTGCCATGGTGTGAGCATGCGTAGAGTTGTAGGAAGTTTGGTTATTTATGAAGGTGCTCAATAAAAAGCGGCTGGCGTTTCACGCGTCCGCGCGCCGTTTGGCCGTCACAGCAACGACGGTCGTAGCAGCGCTGCTTTTCATCCTCCTAACGCCTCGCGTTTTCGGCAGTGCCTTTGAAAGTCTGCAAACCGCTTCGCAACAATCGCGCGACGCTCACAATGCGGGAATTACGCCGCACCCAGGCGCACGACTTCCATTAAACCTGGAATTTGTCAATTCACACAATCAGCATGTCCGGCTTAGTGATTATTTTCACAAAGGTCGCCCTGTGATCTTTGATTTTGTCTATTTCCGCTGCCCCGGTGTATGCCCATTTGTTGAAGTCGGACTGATGCACACCATGGAAAAAATGTCCGCCCGCCTGGGCTCCGACTATGATGTCATTACCATCAGCTTTGATCCCACTGATACGCCCGCCGCTGCCGCAGATAAAAAGGCCGGTTATATCGCTGTGGCTTCACCAAAATTTAAAAAGGCTTTGGCCGCGCATTGGCACTTTCTTACCGCCAGGGAATCCACCATCAAAGCCATCACCAAAGCCGTGGGATTCCATTATGTGTTTTACCCTGCATCCCATACCTACAACCATGCCGCCGCGATTTATATTGCAACGCCCGGCGGTCGGCTGGCCAATTATTTTTACGGTATTCACTATAATCCGGCGGATTTGCGTTTGGCGCTGGTGGCGGCGGGCAACCGTAAAATTACCAACGTCTTTGATCAGATCCTGCTGTTATGCTGTCAGTTTGATCCCTACACCGGCAAATACACCGCCGTCGCTCGACGCGTCATGTTGCTGGGCGGGGTGGGCGTGGTAATAAGCCTTGGCGCATTTCTCGGCAGCATGGTCTGGTGGGAGCGTAAACATCGTACTAAAAAATCGGAAGGTTCAGGGAAGGTTTAGGAGTTTATGGGCGTGACAATGATTTCACAGATGCTGGGACACCTTGGACAGATGGATTTAAGCCGCCTCACAGGTGCACTCTGGCTGCCGCACGGAGAATCCACCTTCAGCCCGCAAGTGCAGTTTCTCTGGAATTTCTGGTATTGGATATCAGTATTTTTCACAGTACTTATCGTCGGTCTGATGGTGTTTTTTGTGATCCGCTACCGTCACACCAAGGATCGGACCATCGCCGACCCATCTCCCACACATAATAATGCGCTAGAAATTACTTGGACTATTATTCCGCTGATCATCGTTATGGTAATTTTTGCGCTGGGTTTCACGGAATACATGAACATGGATTCTCCGCCCGCCAACAGTTACAACATACACGTCATCGCTCAGAAATGGAGTTGGACGTTTGTCTATGAAAATGGTGCCATCAGCAACACGCTGTATCTACCCGTTGACAAGCCCGTGAAATTGAACATGACGTCAAAAGATGTGCTCCATGGATTCTGGATTCCTGATCTTTCCATCCAGAGGGATGTCGTTCCGGGGCGCGTCATGACCACTTGGGTGGAGGCCACACACCCCGGTACGTATTGGCTGCAATGCGCCGAATATTGCGGCAACGGCCACTCGGAAATGCGAGCGCCCGTCGTCGTTGAACCGTACCCGAAATTCCAGCAACAGATTCTTGCCGCCGCCAATATTTTTGAACAAGACGGTAAACCTTTGCCTCTTTCAACGGTTGGTAAAAAGCTTTATACCACGCTGGGTTGCTTAGGATGCCATTCCGTTGATGGTTCCAAAGGTACCGGCCCATCATGGAAAAATCTTGCCGGTTCCAAAGAAGTTCTCACCAATGGTCACACCGTGTCCGTTGATTACGCATTCCTGAAAACCATGATTACTCATCCCGGTCGTGTGCTCATCAAAGGCTTTCCCGCAGGCGTTATGCCCAGCTACGGCTCGCGATTTACCGGTAAAAATGTCAAAAACCTTTACGCCGTCGTCTGGTACATCAACAGCTTAAGCAAGTATTCCAATAAAGCGTCGCAGCCTCCCGTACCCAATAATCCCGCTGGTAGCGAGCCGGCTGCATCGTCTGCATCTGGAAAGGCCGCAGCTTCCGCGACCTCGGCCGCCCCCACGACGGCAAGTGGCGCGGCAACCCCGGTGGCCAAAGTGCCCGCCGGCCCTCACCCTGTGCCGTTACATGTTTTGGGCGCAAAACTTTATCAGTCGTTGGGATGTATCGGATGCCATACCGTCAATGGCCAACCCGGCGTTGGCCCCACGTGGAAGAATCTGGCCGGCTATCCGCAGAAACTCACCACCGGCAAAACCGTCATTGCGGATTATAAATTTCTGCGCACGATGATTCTGGATCCCGGAAAAATGGACGTTGTCGGTTCGCCGGCCGGCGTGATGCCAAATATGTACAAATATCAGTTATCCGGAAAAAAGCATCCGCATGAGAATAAATTAAACGCGATCATCTGGTATATTAATACATTGAGTAACCGCAGCAGCAAGGCCACCGAGCCTCCTGTTCCGGATGTTCCCGCAGCCAAATAGGCTGCCTAAAATAGATAGGTTGAGATGCAAAGTTGTATCCGCGGTTGTTTTGGATATTGGAGTAATAAAAATGACGGCTTTAGCTGGAAATAATTATGGCGATACGCCCGTGGTGCCCGCCAAGCCCGACAATTATCTCACGCATGGCAAAACCATCCGTTCGTGGTTATTGACGCTGGATCACAAGCGGATCGGTATTATGTACCTGGTCGTCGGCCTGTTGGCATTTTTCATCGGCGGAATGCTCGCTGAAGTGATCCGCACGCAGTTGCTGGTGCCGCAGGGACTTATTTTTCATGGTACCGGCTCGGTCGCGTCCAGCTATGCCGCGTATCGCTATTACAATCAGGTCTTTACGTTACACGGCATCATCATGGTGTTTCTGGTACTGATCCCCATTATTCCCGGTGCCTTGGGAAACTTTGCGCTTCCTTTGCTGTTGGGTGCCAAAGATGTAGCATTTCCCAAGCTCAATTTGATCAGCTTCTACCTCTACGTTGTCGGGGCACTTTTGGCAATTTTGTCCACCGTCTTGGGGGCTGTGGATACCGGCTGGACTTTTTACACCCCCTTTAGTATTCAAACCGAATCCTATGTGGTAGTCATGGTGCTGGGTATATTTCTGGTGGGATTCAGTTCTATCTTCACCGGTATCAACTTTATGGTCACCATTCACAAGCTCCGCCCGCCCGGCATGAGCTGGTTTCGTATGCCGCTGTTCCTCTGGTCCATCTATGCCACCTCGCTTATTCAAGTGGCCGCCACGCCCGTGGTGGGCATCACCTTTGTGCTGCTGATGATGGAACGCGTCATGGGCATTGGCATTTTTAATCCGGCTCTGGGCGGCAACCCGGTGCTGTTCCAGGAATTTTTCTGGTTCTATTCTCACCCGGCGGTTTACATCATGATCCTGCCGGCAATGGGAATCGTCAGCGAAATTATCCCCGTCTTCAGCCGCAAGCATATTTTCGGGTACGAATTTATCGCCCTAAGCTCTCTGGCCATTGCGTTGATTGGCTTTCTGGTCTGGGGCCACCACATTTTTGTTAATGGTCAATCCGCCGAACTGGATGCCGTGTTCAGCTTTTTAACCTTCGTAGTGGCTGTTCCTTCCGCTATTAAAGTATGGAACTGGCTGGCCACCATGTACAAAGGTGCCATCGTTCTTAAAACGCCGATGCTCTACGCGCTATCTTTTATTGTGCTTTTTACCATTGGCGGCTTGACCGGTGTGGTGCTCGGTGCGCTTTCGGAAGATGTCGTTCTGCACGACACCTACTTTGTGGTCGGTCACTTCCACTATGTGATGATGGGCGGTACGCTCATCGGCTTCATCGCCGGGTTGCACTACTGGTGGCCCAAAATGTTCGGGCGCATGTACAATGAACGCATTGCCCAGATAACATGTGTCGTCATGTTTATTGGTATTAATCTGACGTTTTTCCCGCAGTTGATGGTGGGTGCCGACGGCATGCCCCGGCGTTATGCCAGCTACCTGCCCATGTATCAACCCTACATGATTGCATCAACCATCGGTGCCTATATCCAGCTTGTGGCGTTTTTGACCATGGCCGGGTACCTGATGCATTCACTGTTCTATGGCAAAAAGGCCCCGGTAAATCCATGGGGCGGCGGCTCGTTGGAATGGGAAACCTCTTCGCCGCCGCCGCACGACAATTTTGAAACCACACCATCCGTCGGTGATCCTTATGATTACTCCGATCTGGTGTTTGATGCTGCGGTCAATGGCTATGTCCATATAGAAAAGCCTGAAGAATCATTGGTTCCTGTTACCGCGCCGCATTGACATGTTTGCCCCCTGCGGCGGTAATGGCCGTCGCAGGGCCGCACACCGGCGGCGCGGTTAGCGGGCCACGCAGCTAATGTAGTGTTTGATTTATTGCCATGTGTAAGTTTCTAATGTGAGAATCCATGTCTGAAGCAATCGCGATAAACGCAACTGAAGAACAGGTGGCCCGAGCGCATTTGGCCCATCACTTTGACACGCCGCAGCAGCAGTTTGATGCCGGCACCTTGGGCATGTGGATGTTTCTGGCAACAGAAATGCTGCTTTTCAGCGGATTGTTTTGCGCATATGCTGTGTTTCGCGCAACGCATCCCGAAGTATTTAGATATGCCGGTCAATATCTGGATCCGGTTTCCGGCCTCATTAACGCTTTGATCCTTCTGACGAGCGGTTTAACCATGGCGTTGGCGGTGCGTTTTGCACAAACCGGAAAGCGCTTTGCCCTAAGCCTTTGCTTGGCTCTGACCATGCTCGGCGGAGTGGCATTTTTGGCCATTCACGCCAAGGAATACTTTGACAATGGTCAGGCCAAACTGCTCTGGGGAACCCACTACGCTCCCACCGTGGGCCCCAATGGCAAGCCCATTGCACCAGTCGTTGGTCTGGTGCCTCTGGTTGTTAAACCTAAGCCTGTTGCCAGCGCTGGCTGGCAGCAGCTCAATGCACTGGGTAAGACTGGATTTGTTGTCTCCCATTCGGACATCATGCCCGCACCAACCGGTCCATCGGGTGTGGCTACCTCCCAAAAGCCAGCCGCTCCGGAAAATCCATTCCAGCCCGCCAATGTTCAAATTTTCTTCGGGATTTACTTTCTTATGACGGGCCTGCATAGCCTGCACGTCATTATTGGCATTATTGTCATAGGTTGGCTGCTTATTCGTTCGTTTCGCGGTGAATTTGGTCCTGGATACAATGCTCCGGTTGTATACGTCGGCATGTATTGGGGCGTGGTCGATATGGTCTGGATGTTTTTGTTCCCCTTGCTCTATCTGATTCACTGATGGAATAGCTGTCGTAATGCAAGTCGCTTTTGAACAATGCGGCTAAATAAAGTTGAGGTCGTATGTCTTCTGATCATGCAAAACCCGTAGTTCCGGCCCGTTCGCATATTCTTTCCATTCAAACCTTGGTGGTGGTTTGGATCATTCTTTGCGCCCTGGCCATTGGCAATTTATATATTGCCAAATTGCATCTCGGTCCGCCTACCGTATTTATTGAGCTTGGTGTGGCTATTATCATGGCGGTAATCAGCGCTCTGTATTTCATGCACTTGCGCTACGACAGCCTCTTTTCTGTTGCCATATTACTGCTTACGCTGATATTCATCACGCTGTTTATTTCATTTGTTATTATTGATGTGAAGGCCGATCAGCCACAGATGTATTCCGGTGAGGCCCAGGAAATGGTGCAAATTGAGCAGCACGTCGCGGGGTCCAATTCCACCCCGCCAGTGGCGGCAAAACCCGCCGCCTCAGTGCCCGCCAAATGAAAGCCAGGCGGTGCCGGTGCGTGGCGGCTAATCGGGAGTATTGCCCCCGTAGATACAATTTCGCGGCAACGGCTGCCCGACGCTTCGGTAGTGGGAATATTGGCCGATGCTCATCAGGCGCGGTGGATAGTCTGACTTGGGCTGTCGGCCCGCCGCCTGTGAATCGACCGCATAAGCTGGGATTTTTATGACCGGGGCACTCCAACCTGAAACACCGGATCCCTCCAAACGCTACGGCGGAAAGTCCCTGCACGTTCCCGGTGCGGGCACGCTTGGCGTTTCGCTGCTGGTTGGCTCATTATCCGTGCTTTTTGTCTCCAGCCTCATCGGTTATATCTGTTACTGGTTTTCCTTTCCCCGCCCGGTGCGTGTCCATTTACCATGGGGCTTATGGTTAAGCACTGCCGTGCTGATACTCAGCAGTTTCACGATTCATTGGGCCTGGTCCGCCATTCGTCATGACCTTCAGCGTTCCTGCCGCGTGGCGCTGCTGGCGACGCTGATTCTGGGAATCACCTTCCTTGGATTGCAATGCTGGAATTGGGCGGAAATTTATGGCGCGTTGCAAAGCGCTGACCATGCACTTAAGGCCCTGCATCCGCAATACGTTTCACCCATCGGTGGCATGCGCATGGCCCATGCCCTGATTTATGAAAAACAGGCCATGTTCGCCGCATTTTTTTTCTTTACCGTCATGCACGCTGTTCACGTTCTGGGCGGATTAATCCCACTGGGCGTGGTCAACGTCAAGGCGCGGCAAGGGATATATTCCCGCAACTACCACCCCGGTGTACGCTATTGCCTGATCTATTGGCACTTCCTCGACGCCGCCTGGATTCTGATTCTCATCACGCTGCTGATCACGTTTTAGGAACCACCGTTTTTTCTAAAGAGCTTTCTTCGCGTTGTCCAGCGGTCAGGCGCGGCAATTTATTCCGGCGATTCCGGATGGGTGCGGCACTTCTCGATATGCTCCAACGGATATTTTGGTGCCTCGCCATCGCACATCCCCGGACACCGTGATGCCGCGTGCGTCCAGGCGTCGGGTGTGGCCAGGTTCATGCCCCAGAAGGGCCACGTCCGACATTGCATGGGCCGCACGGGGTATATACCGCACATGGCTTTGCCATCAGCGCGCTTCAAAAATATGCAGTCATAATTGGCACGTTCCACAAGACTGTAAGCTCCTTTGGCTTTTCGCACATACGTGCGTGTGAAATCATCAAATGCCATGTTGAGAAACTCTGCAATGCGCGTCATATCTTCCACCGTCAGCCAGACATATCCCGGCCCGCCGCCGCAGCAATTCCCGCACTGCGTGCACTTGAAACGCAATCCCATGGCATACCATGGCTCCGAAGCTTGCGATTCCTGATGAATGGGTAAATGTGTATCAGCCATGAAAAAACCTGCCGCCGCCCTCGTCATCAGTGTTGGCCGGCCGGCGCAGTTTGTGTGGTTGTCGCGGATGTCTCGCCCGCGGAAAGTTTCGGTGTGACCGATACATAACAATGCGTGTTGAACCAGCCCCGTTTGATGGTAATCACGCATTCTTCCTGATTTTTAATAAAATCAAGGCGTATTCCGCTCGGGCCTTGCTGTTCTTCCTGCATTTTCCATTTGTAGCTGGGCATATTATGCAAAAAGAACCGCGCCACGCTCAATCGCGGATCCGAACCGACATACAACTCATTGACCAGACGGACATTGGAACCCGGAGCATACGTGCTTTGTGAGCGGCTTAAATCAATGTGCATGCCTTCAGGAATGGGAATGTCGGCAACCGGCGGATTGGCTGCCGGCGGCAAAAGAGTCGCGGAATTCTGGCTGCATCCCGCCAGAGTAGTGGCTAAGGCCAGCCCCAAAAAAACTGCTATTTGCATCCTGCGCACGATACACGCTCCTTCACAAAGACCGTATCACGGTATTTCATTGTTCGCTTGAGTGCCCGTGTTGTCAACCTCTTCCACAAGATGAAATGTATCGGTGTCACGGCTGTATGAAAATATCTCGGCATATCGCCCCCAGTTCAGCAGTGCGTCATACTGCGGTTTGGGCCTTTCGGTGGGCAGCACGCGCCCGATTTCCTCAAGAATGTCCTTGCGCGACGCTGAATGGTCCGCATGTTGCAGAAGAAAATCCCGGAAATGGACAAATAACGGTAATTTCGCGATTTGTCCGGCAATGAGTTTCTTCTTCTGGTTGACCGGCAGTTCAATAATCTGCTTGCCCAGTGGCTGCATGACCAAGTCGCCGCCGGGCGTATCCACAAACCCCAATACTTCCGCCGCTTTGATAATCAGCAGCAATTCGCCAAAGCTGTCGCGCAGCTCGCGGGCGAGTTTGTAAATGTCTTCCTTGCCGCCATGATCATCGAGAATCTCCAGCAGTCCCAGCACTTTGCTTAAGCCCGTGGGAGGTACGGGAACTACCGGTGCCTCGCCGCTTTGCCGGGGATCAACGTTTTGGGGATTTTCTGAACTTGTCATACGGTTATTCTCCATATAATCCCAGGGTGGGTCAAATTTCCGCCATCATGCTGAATATCGAATCCACATGACGAGTAAAGGCTTCCGAGTTCTTCTGGCGAGGGCGGGGTAACGTAATATCCAGGTCCATCACCACATGCCCCGGCCGGCCACCAATCAGTACCACCCGGTCCGCCAATTCAACCGCTTCTTCAATGTTGTGCGTTACCATAATAACCGTACTGACCGCTAAGTTGGGATCCGCCCATATATCCAGCAATTCCTCACGCAGGTTAATACTGGTCAATGGGTCCAGAGCGCTAAAAGGCTCATCCATCAGCAGCAGTTCCGGTTCCACCGCCATGGCTCTCGCCAGCCCCACGCGCTGTTTCATGCCGCCCGAAAGCTCACGCGGATACGCCCCTTCAAAGCCGTCCAAGCCCACCTTGTCAATATAAAATGCCGCCCGTTTTTCCGCGACGGATCGATCAATTCTCCGGGCTTCCAATGCCAGAAGAATATTCTGCGTTACGGTCATCCACGGTAAAAGCGCAAAATTCTGAAACACCATTCCGCATTGTAAATTAATACCGGTCAGGGGTTTATCCTTGAAATAAACCTTCCCGCTGCTGGGGGGCAGCAACCCATTGATCAGCCGCAGCGTGGTTGATTTCCCGCATCCGGACTGCCCGACCAGGCATATAAATTGCCCGGAATCAACACTTAAGTTTACATCCTCCAAAATTGTAGCCGGCGGGCCATCGGTCTGGTACACCTTGGTTACGTTGTCCAGTTTTAGCAGCATAATGGTCTATCTCTTTTTCAGCTCACGGGGCCGGGAGCCGTTAATAATCCAGGCGGAATCGATCCGCCGCCCATGCCTGCAGCCGCTTCCACAGCAGCCGATTCAATACCACGATCAGCACAATCAAACAACCCACGCCCGCAAAAAGCAACGCCTGGGCCTGCGCCGGCGAGAGCGGTTTTCCCGATGGCGGCAACGCCGACCCGGATGCCACATTCAGCAGCCAGCCAATTCCCGGCAGCTTGTAGGTATGTCCGGAATAGGTGATACATTCACTGAAAATCAACGTGTTCCATCCCCCGCCGAAAGCGGTAATCGTTCCCGTAAATAACGACGGAAGAATCGCGGGTATCACCAGATTTCTCCATTGTTGCCCGCGGCTTAACCCCATGGCGTTGCACACTTCCTTCAAATCACCCGGAATCTTTGCGATTCCACCCAGCATGTTAAACAACACATACCATTGTACGCCGTTCATCAGCAACACCATGCCGGCCGCTTCCACGCCCCAGTATCCCAAATGCAGATGTTCAACAAAAATACTGATGACAATAAATGTCAGAGCAATCGGCGGCAAGCCGGCCATGGTCTGTGAAACGGATGAAAGTAATCGAAATGTCCGGGGACGGGTTCGCGCCCACAACACCGCCGGCACCACCCACAGCAGGGAAAGTACATACGCAATGAGAATCCGCAGGAAGGAAAATCCGATATAAGCGGGAATTTTCTCGGCCAGTGGTGGCAGCAGGTGACGGTGCAAAATATGAAATACATAAAAGCCGCCGCCAATGACAATGGCGGCGATCAGCAGCCAGCCGGCGAAGCGTTGTATGTTGGACCATATTCGGGTTATTAGCGAGGGAACTTCCAATCTCGGCAGCACGAGTTTTTTTGCCGAGCCGCGCGTATACCGGATCAACGTATTAACGCCGCGATTCAAGGGGAAAATCAGGTGATTAACAAACATCTGCGGAAGCCGGCCGCGCTGATACCATCCCAGTATTCCGGTATTGCCCCGCGTGATGGAGGAAACCGCCACCTCATATCGGAATCTCTCTGCCCACACCGCCAGGGGCCGCCAGACAAAAAATTCCATCATCAAAATCATACCCAGCAGCACCGCCACGCCACAGATATTGAGTTCCAAAGGATGTGTCTTGGAATTGGCGGCTTCCTGCAGGAAACTGCCGATCCCCGGCAGTGTGACGTTCCGGTTATTCACTGACAAAATCTCACATGCCGTCAGTGCAAACCAACCCGCCGCCCAACTGACAATGCTGTTATACAGCAGCCCCGGTACACATACCGGCAGGGTAATGGTAAAAAATCTTTGCGCGCCGCGTATGCCGAAACTCTCGGCGCATTCTATGGTTTCCCGCGGCATCATGATCAGGCTTTCGTACACGCTGAACGCCATATTCCAACTCATGCCGGTAAAAATCAGCACAATAGCCGCAATTTCAAAGCCCACCCGTCCGCCGCCGAAAAGCCACACCGCCACCGCCAGAGCCGCGGGAAAAAAACTCACGATTGGAATGGACTGCAAAATATCCAGAATTGGCAGAATCAGCCGCCGAGCGCGCAAATTGTTGTAGGCATACACGCCAACGCTGACCGCAAATAGCAATGAAAGTATATAGGCCTCTACCATGCGGGAAAACGACCACGCCGCATCCTTGGGTAACTGCCAGACGCTCGCCGGCAAATGCGATTTCACCTGATTAAATGGATGCAACACGCCGGCTAAAATAGCCGCCGCCAGCAGCACCAGAGCTGTACCAATCCAGTACCCGACGCTGAATCTGCGTATGTGTGGTATTTCATCCGCCATGGTCGCTCAACGCCGTTTCGCCGCAAACAATGCCGCCGCGGGGCATCGGCACCGCGCCAGCATAATTATGCCCGCATCTTCACAATGTGTCATGCCAAAAAATTAATAACGCGCTAAACACCGGACGCCCCCAAGGACCCTGTCCGCGGGCGTGGCAATTTTTCCGGGCGACCTCATGCGTGATGTTAGCCGGCACATTTAATGTGCCGCCCCGTCGCGGAAAGGGCACCCGCCGCAGCCGACAGTTCCGGATATCATCGGCGCGATCCCACCCATTAAACAACAATATTGACCCCGCCCGGAAAAATAGCCACACCCCTGTCCGCCCAAGCCTGTCCGCCATACTCGCGTTAAATCAGGGAAGCGTCTATACTACCGGACTGTTTTTTCCTGGACCTTGGAGCGTATGGAATGAAAGCGGAGGAACGCCACGAACTGCAACAGAATGATCTGGTCGGAAGTGCCGCCGGATTATATATGTTTATTCGTAAATACGGGATTTATGTCCTCCTGGGCGTTGCGATTATTGTTCTGGTCATTGAACTGATTCAACTGCATAAGGCCAATCAGGCACGAAAAGTGCAGGAAGCTGCCATGGCGCTTCAGCAGGCGCAAACCCCGCGGCAAATACAAAATACCGTACTTAACAACTACAAAATCCCGGCAATCTCCGCACAAGCCTATATTCGTATCGGGGATTTTTATCTGAATTTAATTGCCCTGGGAAATCCTCCCACCGGTTTGGAAAAAGTGAAGGCCACCAAAGCGCAATCCATTGCCGCAGCGGAAAAAGCATTTAATACCGTGATCGCAAAATTTCCGAATGAGGCTTTGCCGGTAGCACGGGCCAAACTTGGCCTGGCGTTGGCCGATGAAGATGCCGGTCAATGGAGCAAGGCTGCCGCGATTTATAAAACATTCACTTCAGCGCCCGCCGGTTCCATTGACAAATCATTCGCACCTTTGGCGCAGTATCGCTTAGATCACTTAAACCAATGGGCGCAGCCCGTTCTGGTTGGCCCCCCACAAACCCAGCCCGCGGCAACCCAACCATCAGCCGCGCCAACGGCAAAACCGATCGCTCCCGCCCCGGCGAAATAGCCGCGATTGGCCTCCGTGCTGCACGGGTGGTGCGCGGATTTGGAATTAGCTCGATGCGGCAGCGTCGAGTTGGCCGTGGCAATCAATCCGGGCAGGCATCCGCTGTGCGATGTTCCAGGCCAAGCAATTTCTTAGCGCCGGCACTTATGCCGTCGATTTCACCGCCTGCCCGGAAATAGCGCCACGCCCCGGATGGTTCGTGCACGCATATCGCCATTTGCAATACCGTAGGCTCTTCGCCTAATATGAAGATTGCTGGAGGCCTTGGCGCATGGCGCATTTGGCTTATTTGAGAGATACAGACGTTTTGTACACAAGGCTGCCTGATATTTTATGAGCACGCTTACTGAAGTTCCCCCCTCGGCGGCCATCGGCCCGCAAGCAATTTGCCGCCCCGCCATACAGGCTTCGTTTTTATCAGACCTTATGGAATTGGCCAAAATTCGCCTAACAGGCATGGTTGTTATTACCACCATGGTCGGGTTCTGGCTCGGCGGGGCCGCCGGTTTAGGGTGGCTTAAGTTACTTTGGGTGGCGGCCGGTACATGGATGCTGGCGGCCAGCGCCGCTACGCTGAATCAACTATTTGAAATATCGCGTGATGCGCTGATGCCGCGCACCGCCAATCGCCCCCTGCCCGCCGGCCGGCTGTTGCCCTCTACGGCAGTGATTTTTGCCACGTTTACCGCGGGCTTCGGGATGGCCATACTCTGGCTGGGAACCAATGAACTTACGGCTCTTCTGGGACTGGCGAACCTTGTTATTTATGCATTCATCTATACACCCATGAAACGCGTTTCCACGCTTAACACGCTGGTGGGAGCGATTTGCGGCGGAATTCCGCCCGTTATGGGCTATACGGCGGCCACCGGATCCGCCGCGCCGGCCGCGATTGCTCTGGGCGTTCTGCTGTGCGTCTGGCAGATTCCGCATTTTCTTGCACTGGCATGGTTATACCGGGATCAATATGAACTGGCGGGATTCAAAATGCTGCCCGTGATCGACAAATCCGGCCGACTCACCTGCCGAATGATATTGCTCTACAGCGTGCTATTGATTCCGGCGGCGCTGGCGGAAACCGTGTTAGGCGGGGCGGGCGTCTGGTACGCGGTATCTGCCGTCCTGCTGGGCGCTGTGATGATATTTCTGGCAACGCTGTTATTGCGTGACCCCAGCCGCGGTGGGGCGCGTAGGGTTTTTCTGGCCAGTGTGATTTATTTGCCCCTGTTGCTCATGGCCTTGGTGGCCGATACGCGGCCCGGTGCGACGGCAACAATCCGCCCCTCCATCCATTTTTTGGTTGGCACCGGCGCAGGCTCCAGTGGTGTTCCCGGTGCCGCCGGCACCGCGAAGTGAAAATGAGCCATGCAAAAACCGACGGGCGCATCGGGCAACATTGAAAACGTAAAGTGTGGCCATGAAAAACAAATTCACCGCATTTTTTTCCTCGGGCTTATGGGTTATTGTCCTGCTGGCTTTGACCACGGTGGGCTTGGCATTGAAGGAAATTATCATCCCGCTGGCCAATGGTGATTTTACCCACACCATCGGCGACGGCGTGCATGTCGCCAGCTATGATTTTAATCTTCAGGGACTGACCAATCGTAAACTGCTGGTCGCGTCCGGCAACAGCAAAGACGGCCTGAATGCCTTAAACCGGCCCCATCTATTAACTCCGGCCCAGGTCAGTAAAATTAACGATGCGCGGCGCGATGCCGGGGGATTTATCCAAGGCCCGGATCGCGTGGTCGGGGTCGTGATTCACGGGCAGGCCAGAGCCTATCCGTTACCCATGATGAACTGGCATGAAATCTGCAATGACCGTCTGGGCGGCAAAGCCATCGCGGTAATCTGGGACGGCTTTTGCGACACCGCCATGGTAGTAAGCCGAAAAGTTAACGGCCAAATTCTCCGCTTCGGCTACAGTGGCCTGGTGTACAACGGCAATGCCCTTATTTATGACTATCAGCCCAAAGTGGCGGATGAAAGCCTGTTCAGCCCGATCGCGGGGCGGGCCATCGCCGGCCCAATGGCCACGCAACACGTGCGGTTAAAGCCCCTGCCCTGTCAGGTGGTAACGTGGCGTAATTGGAAAAGCATGTATCCCCAAACCACGATGATCGCCGGCATAAAGACACTTTATGCCGCCTATCGCAAAGATGTTTACGGCCCCTATGATCACAGCCCGGCAGGCCCGCAGTATCCTGTGGCCCCCCTTTGGAATCACCACTTTCCGAAACTCAAATCCAGACTGATTCTGCTGCGGATAAAACGACATTGGAGGCCGCTGGCATTTTCGACTCTTTTCTCCCGGGCAAATCGGGCCGGCGTTGTGCACCTGCATCTGGCGGGCTTGCCGGTGGTATTGCAATGTTTTAAAGAGCCGCAATGGCGGACCGTAACCGTGATTTCTCCGCGGCATATTCCGGCGGCGTACGGATTTTTATTTGCCTGGTACGCCCAGCATCCGCAGGATTTTAATGGCAATTTCCGGAAGCGGGGGGCTGAAAAGCGTGCTGAAAATCATGTCATACCAAAGTTGTAATGTCCTGTTTGGCCAAAGTTAAAATGTCCTCTTTTGTAAAAAGAGGATGTTATGTGCCAAGAGGAATTACTGATGATGAGTCAGCGGGATCGGGATCGTCTCCGTATTATCCAGCAGGTATCGGAAGGTCGTCTGTAGCAGGTAGATGCGGCCGAACAACTGGGACTTACGGCGCGTCATGTGCGGCGGTTGGTGAAGCGTTTGGTCAGGCGTGGCGATAGCGGGTTGATTCATCAATCGCGTGGCAAGCCGAGCCACAATCGGTTCGACGGGAATTTTCGGCAACGTGTTCTACGTCGGTATAAGAGCCGGTACAGTGATTTCGGTCCGACGCTGGCAGCGGAGAAGTTGGCGGAAGACAATATGGTGGTGGCCGATGAGACCTTACGGGGCTGGCTGATAACCGAGGGGCTGTGGCAGGGTCGCAGTCAGGGGGAACGCCATCGGGCACGGCGCGAACGGAAGGCCTGCTTCGGACAGATGATCCAGACGGATGCCAGCCATCATGCGTGGCTGGAAGATCGGTGCAGTGAATCGATCGTCTTGGTGGCGATGATTGATGACGCGACGAGTTACGCATCGGCCCGCTTTTATAGTGGAGAGGCCACGGCGGCGTATATGGATCTGCTGGGGCGATATGTGGGCGTTCATGGGCGGATGGCGTCGATCTATGCGGATCGGCACAGCATCTTCAAAATCTCAAGCAAGACCATCTGGGGGGAAGTACATTCGGAACCCACACAATTCGCGCGGGCACTGGGGGAGTTGGAGATTGAATTAATTTCCGCCCACAGCCCGCAGGCCAAAGGGCGGATCGAACGGTTCTTTGAGACGGCTCAGGATCGACTGGTCAAGGAGCTTCGCCTGCGTGGTGCCAGGACGATGGAACAAGCCAATGACGTGCTGGATCGATACTTCCTTCCACTGTTCAATCGCCGGTTTACCGTACCAGCAGCCAAGCTGGCCGATGCCCATCGGCCTGTCAACAGAGGCATGGATATGGCCTCGATTCTCAGCGATCGGGACCACCGTGTGATCACCAGCGATTACACCTTCCGGTATGGGGGAAAGATTTATCAGATTCCGCCTCCACCGTTATCGGGAATGCGTGGTGGCAAAGTGCTTATTGAAAATCGCCTGGACGGCCAGTGTGTCTTTCGATTTGGCAGTAGGGTCTTAAAATGCCAGATGGTGGCGGAGAATGCGACCAAAGCCATGCCGGTCCAAGAGCCTGCAAGTCAGGGCACTGCGAGCGTGAGTCCTCCAGCCAGGAGACGAAAAGCCAAAGCGGATACTAACGACCCGCGCGAGGCGTTCCTTCCGGGGACCAATCCCTTGGAAGGTGGCTCCTGGCGTCCCGGCCCCAGACATCCCTGGCGTAAGGCGGCCCTGCGGGAAAATATTCGTCGTGCGGTAACAACTCGGCAGCACAAGCAATTCCTGATGGATCGCCATAAGCTCAACGACGGCCTGACGGCACAAGAGCAATCCCTTTTTTCCACACCACAATCGTCGGCGGCCAAGCCCCTCGAGACAACGAAACAAAACGTGCCACGCGGCGGGCTACCCTAATGGAGGACATGTTGAAGAAGGAAGTATTGACTGGCCAGGTAAGTCGATCCCAAACGGTTCGCCTCCGTCGCCGGCGGAGCGACTTGCAACTCTCCTCCCTCCAACGGCCAGGCGATATCCTCGCACGGGTAGCGAACTACTTCTCAAAACCCGCCGCGCCACGTACCGCCAAGGAGGACATTTTAACTTTGGTTAAGTAGCGGACATTTTAACTTTGGCTTGACAAGCGTGCTGAAAATCATTGACTTTTATCCGCCGGGCCGATACTCTCTTGGATTCTCTGGAGAGATGGCCGAGCGGCTGAAGGCGCCGGTTTGCTAAACCGGTGTACGGGTTACAACCTGTACCGCGGGTTCGAATCCCGCTCTCTCCGTTTGGGCCCCCATCCAAAACAGAGCGGGAGCCAGGCAAATGCCGCAGATTTTTGACAACATTGAATTGCAACTCCTGTCCACGCTCCAAAAAGCGATGGACATGTCGCAACGCGCGGATTTCTGCGTGGGGTATTTTAATCTTCGCGGCTGGCGGCATATCGACCAGTATGTCGAGAAGTGGGCCGGTACGAACGGGAATTGCTGCCGCTTGCTTGTGGGCATGCACCGCCCGGCGGAGGAAGACTTATTGCGCGCGGCGGCCAACCCGGTGGCGTCCGACGAAATGGACAATGCCGGGGCCGCCCGGCTCCGAAAGAAAATGGCGGAAAGCTTCCGCGATCAACTCACTCTCGGCGCTCCCACCGATGCCGATGAAGCCGGTCTGCGAAGATTGGCCCGGCAAATCCGCACGGGCAAACTCCACGTCAAACTTTTCCTCAAGCATCCGCTGCACGCCAAGCTCTATCTGCTGCAGCGGCTGGACCCGTTAAATCCCAAGATCGGATTTCTCGGCAGCAGCAATCTAACGATGGCGGGATTGTCCAAACAGGGTGAATTAAACGTCGATATTACTGACGCCGATGCCTGGGATAAATTGGCACGCTGGTTTCTGGATCGGTGGAATGACCGCTTCTGCATAGATATTTCCCAGGAGCTTGCGGAAATAATTGACGCCAGTTGGGCGCGAGAAACGCAGCCTCCACCCTATCACATCTATCTTAAAATGGCGTATCACCTCGCCGCGGACGCTCGCTTAAGTGAAGAGGAATATGACATTCCCGATGAGTTCGGCGAAAAGCTGCTGGACTTCCAGAAGGCGGCGGTCAAAATGGCGGCGCGTATCATTGACCGTCACGGCGGTGTGATGATCGGGGATGTGGTGGGGTTGGGTAAAACGCTCGTCGGATCGGCCATTGCCCAGGTTCTGCACGACCAGAAAAATCATGAAACACTGGTTATCTGCCCGAAAAATCTATGC
>DAHVEJ010000270.1 GCA_027313145.1 Phycisphaerales bacterium
CGGGGAGTGGAATTACACCCTGAAGCCAAGGGCAACTGCCGTACAAATGTAAATGTTATTTTTTAACGGCCCCTAAGGCCGAAATACTCGACCGTCGCATCGGCGGGGATGAACTTGAGGCCATTAATGTTTGCCGTATGTATGTGACAGCTCAGCAGAAATATTTCAGTACCACGCATGGTGTCGGCAGCGTCCGGCAATACGCCCGACGGCTCGCCAGCAAGCCGGGCGAACATGACGGGCTGTACTGGCCTGCCAGTTCTGGTGAACCACAAAGTCCGTTCAGTGCCTTGGCTGCCCAGGCGCAGGCCGCCGGTTACACGCCCGGGGCACACAAAGGTCCGCGGCCCTTTTTTGGCTATTATTTCCACATTCTTACAAGGCAAGGCCCTGCGGCACCCGGGGGCGCTATGAACTATGTCACCAATGGTCACATGACGTCAGGCTTTGGATTAGTCGCATTTCCGGACAAATATGGTGTCTCTGGTGTAATGACATTTATCGTCAATAAACAGGGACGCGTGTATCAGAAGAATCTGGGACCACAGACGGTAAGGATCGCAAGTAAACTCAGCAGCTACAATCCGGACAGGTCATGGACGCTGGTAAAATAATCATCCGCATCGTGGGATATTTCCATGATACGCCACGCGGTTAATGCCGGCGTTTAGGTCCACGCTTAAATTTGGTCTGTTGGGGTTTGGCGGTGGGACGGTTGGCCAGTCGATTGGCGATGCCTTCATCAATGGCGGCAGCTAGGGCATGTTGGTGTTCCGCATCTTTGCCGGCGGTGAACTGGGCAGAATCTTGCGGGGCTGCGTCAGAAGGGGGCGGTGCGGCAGCCTGGAGTTCCTTGATCCGATCCCGCAAATCCGCGGCCTTTTCAAATTCCAGATTGTTGGCGGCCGTGAGCATTTCCTCTTCCAGCATCCGGATCATTTCCTGCTGATCAAATTCCGATTCAGATTCAGAGAGCATATCCCGCGCCGTGCGGCGGGCCTTGAGTTCCAGTTCAATGCCATGCCGGATGGCCTTCTGAACCGTCTGCGGGGTGATGCCGTTGGCGGCGTTCCACGCTTCCTGAATCTTGCGGCGCCGCGCCGTTTCATCGATGGCCCGCTGCATGGCGGGAGTGATTTTATCGCCATATAAAAATACCTTGGCGTCCACATTGCGAGCGCAACGCCCGATCATCTGAATCAGCGATGTCTCGCTGCGCAAAAAGCCCTGCTTGTCCGCATCCATAATCGCCACCATGGAAACCTCCGGCAAATCCAGGCCTTCCCGCAGCAGATTCACGCCGATCAGGCAGTCAAAAGAGCCTTCACGTAATTCCCGGAGGATATCAATGCGATCAAATGTTTGTATCTCGCTATGTAAATATTTACAGCGCAATCCCGCCTGGCCAAGATAGTGTGATAAATCCTCGGCCAGTCGCTTGGTCAGTGTTGTCACCAGTGTTCGCTGGCCATGTTGGGCACGCAGTTTCGCTTCTTCCAGTAAATCGGCCACTTGTCCCTGTGCGGGCCGTACTTCAATAACCGGATCGATCAGGCCGGTGGGCCGGATAATCTGTTCCACCACTTCCCCGCCGGTGAGCTCCAACTCGTATTTGGCCGGCGTGGCGGATACAAACAGCACCTGGTTCCACATGCCCGCAAATTCTTCAAAGCGCATCGGGCGGTTGTCCAGGGCCGACGGCAAACGAAATCCATGTTCTACCAGCACTTCTTTACGGTGGCGATCGGCGGAATACATCGCGTTGATCTGCGGAATAGTCACATGCGATTCGTCGATCATCAGGATGTAATCTTTAGGGAAATAATCAACCAGCGTTGAGGGCTTGGATCCCGGCGCTGCGCCGGAAATATGGCGGGAATAATTCTCAATTCCCTGACAAAACCCGGCCTCCAGCATCATTTCCATATCATATTTGGTGCGGGCAAAGAGGCGCTGGGCTTCCAGGAGTTTACCCTGTTGCCGCAGTTCCCGGCATCGCTGTTCAAGTTCCTGCTGAATATCGTGAACGGCACGCACCATCGTGCTGTCATCAGCGACATAATGTTTGGCGGGAAAGACAAAGGCGGTGGTTTCCTCCGTCAGCCGCTCCCCGCTGACGGGGTGAATATGCCAGATGGATTCAATGTCATCGCCGAACATTTCCACACGCAATGCGGTGATTTCATACGCGGGAAATATTTCAATCACATCGCCGCGCACGCGGAATGTCCCGCGCTTAAATTCGATGTCATTACGTTCATACTGCACGTCGATAAGTGCCCGCAGAAGTTCTTCCCGGCCCGTGGCGGCCCCGCGCTGCAGGGAGATCACCTTCTTTTTATATTGCTCCGGCGAACCTAAACCGAAGATGCAACTGACGGAGGCTACCACCATCACATCCCGGCGGCTTATCAGAGCGCTGGTGGTAGCCAGCCGCAAGCGGTCCAGATCATCATTACGGGCCGCGTCTTTTTCAATGTAAATATCGCGTTGGGGAATGTAGGCCTCGGGCTGATAGTAGTCATAGTAGCTGACAAAATAATTGACGGCATTGTGGGGCAGAAGCTCGCGAAATTCTTCATAGAGTTGTGCGGCCAGCGTTTTGTTATGACTGATCACCAGCACGGGGCGGTTGAGCCGCGCAGCGACATGGGCCATGGTAAAAGTTTTCCCGGAGCCGGTCACGCCCATGAGAACCTGATATTTTTCCCCGGCGGAAAACGCCTGGGAAATTATGTCAATGGCCTGCGGCTGATCGCCGGTGGGCTTGAATGGACTTTCGATTTTATATTCCTGCACGGGCATTTTTTACATCCAAAACGCGATAACAAGGCATTATATACTACGAACATCATATTTTATTAAGATCACGCCGGGTGATCGAGTCAGGTGACTGCGACGGCGTGATTGTTTGACGGGCGATGCCAAGTTGAGCATGTTGATGCCCAAGTTAGCGGGCAACTTGCCCAAGATGCGCAAGTTGATGAGATCGTTGATTTTAGAGGGTTTTATTCAAGTTGCCCTTGATGCCCAAGATGTTTTAGAGGCCCCTGCGGGGCCAGCATTCAGGAGGTAGGAGTTAGAAGGTCTTTTACAGTATTGGTCAGAATTGATCAGAATTGATCAGTGATTTCAGAATTGCGCGGTGCGGGCGCGACGGGGTCGAGTTTTGTTTGGGGATAGAGCGATCACAGTGGCTTCGACCAGGCGTTTGCCTGCGCCATTGATGCGGGAGCTATTCACTTGTCAAACGGCACCGGTTCCCGGCTTCAATGATCGATGACCAATGATCAAGGATCAAAAATTGGGAAGGCGCTGTGCGGCATCGGGACAACCAGGGCGGTCCAAGTGCCGTGCAAGGCTATAGGCGCGGGGACGTGGAGGTAAGCGCGGAACGAGCATGCAGGAGCGAGGAGCTAGAATGGCGATGGTGAACGATTAGCCATCCCGGCGCTGGCCGGGATAAACCCCGGTCTCAAAAGATCACGACGGAATTAACCGCGAGGTAGGGAAGGTAAGCGGAGGACGACGAGGGAAGGGGTTACCACGACGGCACGACGACGGTCAGCCACAGAGAACTCAGAGGGCGCAGAGGTTCTATTAACCACGGATTGCACTGGCGGTTCGGATGCGACGGGGGATTGCACAGGGAGGAAGCGGAGTTGGAGGAGCAGTTTCGTTGATCATTGATCACGGATCAAATTGGGTTACGGGTGACGGGTTACAGGTTACAGTTTTGTCACGGATCGATTCCTTTTCGGTATTGGCGGTAATTTCAGTATTGGGCAGTAGGTTCAGCAGCGGGGTAGGGCGCCGGGAGTTCGGGGTAAAGCTAATTTTCATTGGCCGTTGATCATGGAACAATTTCGGTGGTGTTCGGTTTTCCGTCGGCGTGGATCAGGTTGAGGGCTTGGCGGGCGTGGGTGCGATCTTTTTCAATCTGTCAAGTAGTGTTCGCGTCCTGTACTGTTTCAATAGAAATGTCACGGGTACTCGTTTCAATAGAAGTGTCACCCCATGGGGGGCGAAGTCAAGCCTG
>DAHVEJ010000271.1 GCA_027313145.1 Phycisphaerales bacterium
TTTACCCGAAGCGACATCCGGGGAAATATTGGATATCACGTTTTTCGCGACTAAATCAACAGGCCCCGCGCCGGGACGGCGGGCCAGAACGCCTGCCGCCGTTTTGGGGCGGGCGAGACACCATGATTATGACATTTGCAATATGCTTTAATATTAATATGTCCACACATGGAGATCAACAATGGAAACAACGCACAAACTGGTCACGGCGGCGGTATTATTTCTGACCGTTCCAACTGCTTTTGCAACACCGGCCAGTGCCGTAGCGGCCGCGCAATCCGGCGCAGCTTCCCTACCATTGCCGACCGCCAACGGCTCGGCCGCGCTGGCGGCTCTGTCCGATGCCATGAACAACGAACTTTCTCCCACGGATGCATCGGGCGATACGTCTCTTGGCTTCAATGGATACCTTTCGGCGGCGGAGGACTATTGGTTTCGGTATTCTGATCTTGGCCATACTCGCCTGAACCTGCAGTTGACCCTTGGTTCTACGGCGCAGCTGGGCCAATCGGTGGCGTTGTACAGCCGCTTTTCAACGGATTATGCCAACGGGCTGGGCAACTCGCCGGCATACTCCGGCGTAGGATCAGGAACTAAAACGGTAACCACTTCCGGAGGCTCCTACACCACGCCATTCTCCAGTTCCAGCTACGGCTGGGGTACGCTTCTCAGTGACGCGAAGGCGATGGGAGATTTTCCACTAAGCGCCCTGGCTCTGGGCCTGCGCGTAGACATCTGCAATGTCGCGGTCGCCGAAGTGGGCGTGGCCGATTATGTTTCACCGCTGGCGGGTGCCCAGTATACGTTTTCCGCTTCACCGCCGTCAGGCGCACCGGGGGGATCGACAGCCCAGGCAACGGTCACCGGCATTGGCCTTTACAATACCGCCGAGGGATATGGCCAGATCAGCGTGAACGATACTTGGATGAAATGTCTAGCAATGCACCCCTATTTGTACGCCGGATTTGATTACAATTACCAGTATCTCGGCAACACCACGCCATCCACCAGCGGGACGGGCGAATATCTGGAAGTGGGCCTGCGCCCCAGCTACCAGTTACCTGGAATAGCCTTTATGAAAATTGCCCCCTATGCCAGTTCGTCGTTTATTTTCGGGCAGCAACGGTTGGAAACCAACGGTACAACCTCCAGCGGATACCTTGGCTCTACGGTGGGACTTAGCTTGAACTTCTCGCTGACCCGGGCGTTTAATATTCCGCACCAAAATGGCGACTTCAGCCTGGGTGTGTACGGCGAGGAGGTTATGGCCAGCAATCGCTTTGTAGACACTTTGTATGGCAACACGGTGCATAGTGACAGCACGGTAGCGGGAGTTTATCTGGCGTTCGGGTTACGGTAAATCCGTGCGGCCCTTCCTCAAACGTGAAACACACCGGCCGCCGGGACACGATTTCGCACCGCGCTCATTGGGGATGGTTTCCGAGGCATTGAGGCTACGCCGATGCCGCCCGGACAGAATAAAGGAGATAATTATGAAACGTTTCGAGGCTTCGATTTTGGCCGCTACTGCATTCTGCGCGATCGCGGCAAATGCATCGCCGGTGTCGGCAACTGACTTTACTTTTGCGGGCGTAGGAAAGGACCGAATTTACGTCCAGACCGGAACCGGTATACCGGTACCCAGCTCGGCAACTGGTTCGATCAGTACCAAACTTCCCTACGGCACCGGCTTTCTCATTGACGGGCTTTCGACATCCCCGAGTCTGTCCGTTTCCGGCGTAAGCCTCACCGCGCCGGATTCGAGCAACATTCTGCTGTCACCGTTGGCGGCCGGACAAAGCAGCGACCTGCAAGGCTTGGGGGGATACAGTAGTCAAAGTGCTTTGGATACGGCCTATCCTGATGGCACATACGCCCTGACGGTCAACACGGTCAACGATGGTACCAAGAATTTCAGCCTCACGCTCACCGGCGACAGTTATCCCAATGCCCCGTACATTACCAACTGGACCGCCTTACAATCGGTCAATCCATCAGCGCCCATTACCATTAATTGGAGTGCCATGAGTAACGCGGCCCCCGGGGACTACATTCACCTGAATATTGACAATCCGCCGAATTACAACACGACGCTGTTTGCGTCGCCGGGTCTTCCGGGCCAGACGGGCGGGGTATCCAGCTCCGCCACAGGTCTCACGATTCCCGCCAATACGTTCCAGCCGGGCCAGCTATACCGTGCTGACGTTGTGTTTGTTCACATGGTCAATCCCGACACCGCCACGTATCCGGGAGCCGAGGCCACGGCATTTTACTCGGCGGATACGCACTTTATTATCACGACCACTCCCGAACCGGCGGCGCTGGCATTAATGGGCATCGCCGGCACGGGCCTGCTGCTGATTCGCCGGAAACGAGGCGCTTCCAACGGTTAACGGCGTGTGCTTGCACCGCCGTTAGCCCGATCCCGCCCGGGAGTTTGGGCGGAGAGATTGGAGCAAACGGAGCTTGCGAAAGTTACGAGCAAAGCGGCGGCCGGGCACGGTCGTCGCCGTACTGAGGGGCTGGCGCAATTCCGCAGGGGACGAGCGGCCGGCACGGTCATGTTCCGCCTGATCATTCTTGAAAAAGATCAGCTGGGACATGTCGGATGTAACCACATTCCGTTTAAGGACATATGGCAAAACGCCGGGGCGATAGAGGAGCGTAAAAAAAATGGTTTCGCTTGACTGTTTCGCTTGACTTTTTATCGGAGCCGATGTATATAGATACTTGACCTTTCTGGGGGAGTTCAGCATCAGAAGAAAGGTCTGGCCTTCGAGAAGTCACAACATCAAACTTCTCGAAGTCCCAGTTATGTAGTTCTAGAAAATTGAATAGTTGTTCGATTGACCGCAGGGATGGGGTCATGGTTTTGCGTTGCGCGAAAACATGGAACAGGCGATTTGTGAACAGGAAGATCAGTAATTTGTTCATTAACCAATGGCCTTGGAAGTCGTCAGTGTCACCGTGATCCGTGATCCGGGGCCATTGAGTACCACGAACGGCGTTCTGGCTCGGAAAGTTTCGGTGCCTCCGATTTGCGGTACTTAGAACCTTTTGATGGGAGTAGCACGTATGTACAAGTTAAAATCTTATCGTTGTGCCGCGTGGGCTGCAGCGGTCGCCGCGGCGGTGATCGCAGGGGGTGGTTCCGCAGCAAGAGCCAATGTTGCTACTGATTCGTGGGATGGAACGACGAACAACTGGACCAGCGCTTCCGATTGGTCGTTGGCGAACTACCCGAATAACGGCACGCCCAGCGCCGTCGATTACAGCGTCGTGCTTGATGCTAGCGGGGCCGGGCCGTATATCCTTACCCTCGATAACTCTGCCGGCAACTCCGGAACCGTTAACATCAACAGCCTGACCATTGACAATGCCAATGCGACACTCAACCAGACCAGCGGCACGCTGGATCTTACGCAACAGCCTGGCGACACGGCGGGCGGGGCGGTCGATGTTCAGGCCGGAACCTACGACCTCAATGGCGGAACTCTGGCCAACGCCACGCTTACCATTGGGGCCTCTGGAAATTTCGCCGAAGGCAATGGTACACTGCAAAATGTGACGCTGGGCAGCAACCTGACGCTCTCAAGCACCACGTATATCGCCAATACGGTGGGGAATCCCGTGGGCCTGAATTTCAACGGCTACACGGTCAACATGACGGGTAGCGGCGACCTGTTCTACCAGGACGCCTACAACTCCACCACTTCGCAATATGTCGGCGACAGCATCAATGGCAACGTCAACCTGATCGGCAATAATTCCGCCATCCAGGGCGGCTCGGGCGGCCTGACCATCGACTCCGGCGTGACCATTACGGCCTCTTCCGGCGGGCGCAACACAATCAGCGGCTACGGCGTCACCAACGACGGCACCGTCACGGATACCGGCGGAAGCGGTTCTTATCTCAGCATCGGCGGCAGCAGCTTCGTCAACAACGCTGCCGTGCAATCGAATGGCGGAACGCTGGGCGTCTCGAACCTCACGAACAACGCC
>DAHVEJ010000272.1 GCA_027313145.1 Phycisphaerales bacterium
TAAACCTCAAGCGTCTCGTCGAGCATGCGTTCCAAACCGAAATGCATTTTTACAAACTCCGGTCCCGCCCTGCTTGCTGCGCGAAGCCAAGACTTGTCGTTAAGCAAACGCACAATCTCCGCGGCGGCCTGATCCGGTTTGTCACGGCGAAGCACCCAGCCTGTGCGTCCCCTATCCAGCGTTTCCGATGCGCCGCCTACCTGAGTTGTGACCACCGGCACTCCAACTGATTGCGCTTCTACCAGCACATTAGGGAAACCCTCTCCTCTGGAACACAGCAAGAACAAGTCCATGGCCGCCATGGCCGCGGACGGGTCTTTCTCAATCCCTACAATGTGGAAGCGGCCAATTAAATCCGTTTGTGACGCTCGGCTTTCCAGCTCCGATCTGAGCGGCCCATCGCCGACCACAAGAAAATGCGTATCCGGCAGTTTGCGCGCGACATTAGCGGCAATTTTCGCCCAGAGCAGCGGCCGCTTTTCTTCATTGAGACGAATCACCGTTCCGACAAGCGGAACCTGCTGGGGAATACCATGGTGCTCCCGGTACAATCTGCCTTGCTCATTGTGCACTTCGATCTCCAAAGAATCGAAATCGAACCCGTTGTGCACAACCGGAATACTCCCCTGTGGCAATCCCAGCCAGTGCTCATAGGCGCGCGCGCCCGCCCCGCTGTTGTTAATAAGAATCACTCCGGGCTGTCTTATCAGCCAGCGATATCCTTCACGCATATAGGGCTGATAAAGCAGAAAATTATTGGGCGGCAGATTGCGGCCGCTTAAAATAATGCGCGGTATTCCCGCAGCCACCGCCGCCAGCCCGCCCTTGATGTTCACTTCGTCCAGCCACAGATGCACCATCCCCGGCCGCTGCCTGACGAACGTGCGCGTGTAATCGGCAATGTCATGCAGCATCGGAGGCAGGGCTCTCACCACCTGCAGCACTTCCCGCAATCCCGGCGCATCATCCTGCGAGCTATCACGGTCAAACTCCAGCACCGGCATGCCCGCCGCTTCCAGCTTGTACTGGTAAAACCGCTCGGCTTCGGAACGCAGATACACCACCGCCAGCTTCACGGGCTGCAGGCCCCGCCGCGCCAGCCCCAGCGTCGTCAACACCGTCTGCCGCTCCGAACCGCCCGAACCCAGTGATCCACTTACCAGCAACAGGCCACGGTCGTCTGTCGCGTTACACGGCAAAACCGCAAGAGCAACGCCAAACCGCTTGAAATAGCACCTGTAGGAGCGTTCCATTACGCGCGCCCCCGCTTGCAGCAGCGGACACACCAGCCACCTTAACGGATGCCAGATTAACTTGTCTCGATAGGCCTGCGCTCGCAGTTGCAACAGTCGGCCACCGATTGCAATGAGATGTTGCAGATGCATCACGGTATACGGATGCCTGATCCAAGGCTCGTAATGCCGGCCTGAAATTTTCTTTATTAGGTCTTTCATACTTTTTCTGTCGGCCGCATTAAGATTTCAAATATCCTGGATTTTTGGCTTTTGATAATGCGCTTTTCTGCCGAACTCCTTATTCCCTACCGTTTTCAGGTTTCATGAGTACCGCCCAACCGACGGCCGATATACATGAGGCCCATTCCCGAGCCGGTGTAGGTCGGCCGATTGGCGCGTAAATCCACGATGTGTGGTGGCAGCGCCACGGATGGGTTCCCCCACATTTCGTCGTAGGGAACGTAGAGATCGTCCCTGAATTCCAATTGATGCACCGCAACCCGCTCAAAACCACATTTTGCAAGCAACGCCACAAGAGAGTCAGGAGTAAATGAACGCACATGCTGCCAGCGGTGAAACAATGTGTTGCTTACCGGACAATAGGCCATGTTCAAATCCAGGTCCTCATTATTCGGAGTGGTCACGATCAGTGTCCCACCTGGACGGGTAAAACGCGCGAGTAATTCAAGAGTGGCGGCAAATTGTTCTTCCAATATGTGCTCGATGACTTCCACCAGCATGACCACATCAAACGATTCAGTGGATTTGGCACTAACCGTACCTAAAAACCCGGGTTGACCCACCAGCCGGTTTTGCAGATTTCGGCTGCGGCCCTTCGATGGCTCAAAAGCCGCAACCCGCAGGCCGCGTGCACACATCAGCTCCAGCAAATCCCCGTCACCCGCGCCGAAATCCAGGACACGGCTACTCTTGGGTAGCAGATGAGAGACGGCCGATATCAGGGCCCGGCCACCCAAGCGGGAAAAATTCAGTTCGACCAGACGGGTCTCGGAGATTCCATCCCAAAATTGGTCCATCAGTTCCGGCGTCCAACGCAGTCGTACCGGTCTGGCCGGATCATCCCGGGAAAACCACATGCGATCAAGAAACCTGGTAAACCAGGCAATGGCTCTCGCCCGCACCGCCGATCCCGTGGCAACTGCTGCAGTTTGTGTTGCTTTCCCGTTGGCTGCGACGTTCATTGTCTTGTCACCATTGCCTGGCCGGTGGTCAGCATGAGGATGGATTCTGGTTTGTCGGCAAAAAATTCATCGGCTGCGCGTTTCGCACCTGGGCAGGTAACAAACCCATAATCGTCCATGAGAATGATACCGCTCCTAACAACACGAGGATAAAAGAATTCGAGGGAATCTCGAGTTGGTTGATACAGGTCCACGTCAATGTGCACCAGGCTGAAATTAAATTCCGCCACTTCATGGAAGCGTTGCGGCATCCAGCCACGATA
This sequence comes from Phycisphaerales bacterium, assembly GCA_027313145.1. Taxonomy (GTDB): domain Bacteria; phylum Planctomycetota; class Phycisphaerae; order WQYP01; family WQYP01; genus JAMDCX01. The sequence continues at coordinate 2,701 of DAHVEJ010000272.1, forward strand.
GATCCGGTAATTATCAAATTCAGCAAGTGACTTGCGGAGTTCTTCTTCCGAAGCAGTCAACGCCCCCGGCACCCAATAACCGCCATCCCATTTTCCGGGTGTGGACAAGCCTTGAAAAGAGTCAAACAAATGCACGCGTTTGTCCGCACCTTTCAATGCCTGACATAAGAGAAAGGCGCTGGCGCCTTTATACGCCCCGCACTCTGCCATATCGCCATTCAGGCAGGCCGCCAGTTTCAGAAGCTGAGCAAGCGTGTACTTGCGATCCAGCGAATGCCAATTGTCCGGATCCATGAAGCGCCGGTAGTAATCAAGAAAATTTTCATCCTCAAGAAATAACCGGCCGAACTCGCTGAACTTGAATTTCGGATAAATCATCCCCGCCGCAATTTCGGCGGCGCGATAGCGCTGGTCTTCCGGTGCATTACTTTTCAGTCCGGCACACAGTTGTGACAACAACCGCTCTGCACCGCCGGGCAGCAACTGTTCCAGTTCCGCCGCCAGCTTCCGCAGGCCCGGCGAGAGTGCCCCATGATTTGCAGGGCCTGCGTCTGGTTCGGCAGCCCGTTTATGAGCATCCGGCTGCATCTGGGTCACGTTCCGGCTCCATGAAATAATTTTTTCATGATCGAACCACCTGTTTTGCCACGCCATCAACGGCTTCGATGCTGAACGCGGTCTGCAGATTGACCGTTGAGGTTGTGAATATGCCTTCAGGGCCGATTACCTTGAAACCAATGGCATCCTCGGCAAAATCAATCTTCGCACCCCCCTCCAAATGTGCGACGCCGAGCGTCACAAAATACTCTCCGGCAGACAGCCACATGATGCAGTCAGCGGCAATGGTCAGCCTTGAACCGGCGCGCGCCTTGTAAGGCGGCAAATTCTGGGACAAATTGGTCACGCCCCACAATACCGTGCCGCGGCGGTCCTTGATGGCGAAACCACAGGACAGATCATCAATATCCTCCCGACAGTCCAGTACCATGTAGAACCGGCACGGCTTGCCGGACTCAATAAGTTGACAGCGTTGCCCGCGCGCATCCAGCATTCCCCACTCCGCGAGCCGGGCCTCGCCAGATCCGTAACGAATACCTGAACTACCGGCGTTTCCACTGTTCGCTGCAGGCTGGACCGCTGACTCGATCGTCTGATCGCTGAGCGGCAAAGCACCTGCGCCGCCTAATGGTTGCGCAGCCGACCGCATTACTTGTTTAGTCGCTCTAGCGAGTGCCGGCTTTGTTTTTGCACGCGCCTTTAAGGTTCGATGATCGCCAAACAGCAGGTTGTGGTAAGCCA
>DAHVEJ010000273.1 GCA_027313145.1 Phycisphaerales bacterium
GAGTTTATGGTACAGACTTTTGCCCCTGGTTGAGCGCCAGAGCCTTTTTTAGTGCCAAAGTGCGAAGGTTGGGTTAACACAAGCCGTCACCGGATTGCCTCGGACGTTCCCTGGTTATAAAAGAATTATGACCAGCTATCAGGCCATGATGGCCGGGTTATTAAAGTATCAGGCAAAAGATGGAATGTGGCGACAAGTCGTGAATGACCCCAAGGCCTGGAAAGAGTCTTCTTGCACCGGCATGTTTACCTATGCGCTGGCGGCGGGCGTCAATCATGGCTGGCTGCGCGGCCGTGCCTATCGCGCAGCGGCAAGAAAAGGCTGGTTGGCGTTATGCCGGCATCTGGACAGTAAATATAATGTTCGAGATGTGTGCATCTTAACAGAACACGCCAATAACTGGGCCTATTATTTAAGCCGCCCCAAACAGACCGGCAATCTCCACGGCCAATTTTCCATGATGTGGGCCGCCCGGCAACTGTGGCGATAGTTGCTGCGAATTTCGTGAGCCTTTGCCACACTCAAATATTGTTATTGGCCGCGCGCTCCGGTAATGGCTCGCGTGATAACGGATCGGACCTCGTTGCGTTCATAAAGATCGGTGCTGATCACCCTTCCATCAGGGCCAATCAGAACCAGGTGTGGAATGGCATGGCCCGGGTAAGCAGGAAAAATAGAATGACCGGGGCTACGGCCTGCAACCGCCTGTATCCATGGAATCTTCTTCACCGCCGCATACTCCCGTGCCATCGCCGGACGGGTGTTCTCCGTGATGGAAATGATCACCAGTTTGCCCGGTTTGCCAAACCGATCGTACAGCCGCTTCAATCGCGGCATCAATGCGCGGCATGGCCCGCACCAACTAGCCCAAAAATCCAGCAGCACAAATTTGCCCCTGAATTGAGACAGTCTCACAGTGCCGCGGCCATCAAGCTTGTTGAGCGTGAACGGCGGCGCGACATCACCCGCCTTGAGATTAACCTGATGAATCATCGGAATGGCCCCGATATCAAGAGGATTCGGGGTGCCTCCGGCCACGGCGGCCAAGACCGTTAGTGTCGCGCTTGCTGAAGCCAAAGTGGTCTGATGGGACCAATTATCTGTCCACTGCACCGCCGAACACGAAAATCTATATTTCCCCGGTGGGACATCCGGGACGAAAAAAGCCCCCTGAGGCCCAATGGTTACGTTGACAGATTCGTGTTGCTGGTAGTACCGCCAGGATGCGGTCTGGTACCATTGTTTCATCCATTTCGTTCTCCGGGACCGCTTCAGGGTGAACCAGTTGGCCGGGTATGGGATGGCCGGCTGCTGCAAATATAATTCCGCTTCGAGATCGTAATCTGTTCCAGCCGGCGGTTTGGACCCAGCGGTCCAGATTATCCTTCCCTCGACCGCTGTGGGCTTGAGCGGTACGGTGAGACTTTCGTAACGCGCTGTGAATGGGGAATCATCAATCGCCTGAAGGTTTAGATGCGTGCGCAACACTAGACGATCGGGAGACGCCCTTAAAATCAGCGGTCCGGTCCCGAATGGATCGTGAACCACATCGAACGCCGCTTTGCCGCCACGAAGATAGGCGATCGCGGCGCGAAGCTCGGCCAGTTGGGCAACGGTTCTGCATTCCATCACGTACATTCTAGGAGACATCCCCCACAAGAAAACGGACAGTGTTTGGCTCCCACGTCGTTGTGTGTCTGATTGCTGGCACACTCGCTTGATCGCATCAACTGCCTGTGGGTATGGTTGCCGGAATGCCGCTATTGTGGCGCGGTACTGTTGCGCGATAATCGCAATGTCAGCCTGTACCTGGTGCCGAAAATCGGCGGGCATGGACGGTGCGGTCGACCATTTGCTGCCAGCCGGGCGCGGAAGTTTGTCATTCATGGAGCGGACTGCCAGCCATAACGACCCTAGGGGTTTTTTTTGTTCATGGCTGCGCAACCAAGCAAGATTACCTCGCGACTCCGACTCCAATGCCCAGGCCATGGTTGTCGGCGGGGGCGTTCGATTCAGAACTTTTTGGACGGCTTCCAATGCCGCAGGAGGCAGCGAGAACAGGTTCTCCGCAACTATTTTAATCGCGCTCGCTTCAATACTATATTCGACAAGCGCTCCTATTACCGTTTTATTCCGACCAACACGCTGCGCCAGGTTAAGCACGTCCCCGAGAGCTTGCGCCCCCCTGTTCCAGTGCTTTTCGGACCACTGGAATCGCACATCGAGCAACGCGATCTCCTTCAGACTGTTGGCCTTCGCCAATTCAGGCAAGGGCGACAGCAAGCCCCAGCGGGTAATATCCTGTCCCCAGTTGCAATACGGCATTTCGCTTCCGCGGTGCAGTAGTCGCAGCGACCACTCGGCGGATTTGAGATATTGGATCTCCGTTTTGTGCAGAGGGGATTCGCTTGTCACCACTAAATGGCCATGCCGCATGAATTTCCGCGATGGCATAAGCTCAAACGCCTGATAATAATACAATGCGGCGTTAGCAGCCTGATTCTGTAGTGCTGCGGGCTGCGGCACCGCTCCCACCGCCGCCCGGCTGGCAAAGAACATCACTAATGTGACAAATGATACGATAATCCGTTTCATCGCAAAAACTCCCGTACAAGTAAATATTCCGGCAGGCGAGCGGTGGCTGGAGCCGATGCCCGCAGACTGTTCTGATGCAGTAACCGCCTGAATGTCCGCGGTGACCGCTCAAACGCCCGTTCGTACGCCAATTCGCTGCATTGCGACGCGACGGATGCAGGTTGGCTGTCAGATTCAGATGTCGGCGGGAGCGACGGTTGCCGGTTGGCCTCGCGCGTAGGTGTAACCAACAGGGCAGCCACGCCGATAACGACAATTGGTCCGAACACCAAGCAGCGACGTAAGAATCGCTGCCGCGCGATCCGTCTTCCTATGTGCGTCCGAACGGCAGGTGAAGGAGTATCTAAAATCACGCCGGTAAGTTTTCGCTCTAATTCTTCCAATTCGTCATTCATAAGATCAACTCCGGATTGAGGTCGTGCCGCAACGCCGCCAAAGCATAGCGATAACGCGACGCCGCCGTGTTGGATGGAATGCCAGCAACCGTCGCAATGACTTCAAAAGTCAGTCCACCCCAAATTTTCATTACCAGCACCTCACGCTGTTCCACCGGCAGCTTGCCAAGGGCGGTTTCAATCGCGGCCAGAAGTTCTCCGTCCCTCACCGTCGGGGCCGCCACCGAGGCGGGGTCTGCGGCAATCAAGTGGCGTCGTCGCCGACTGGCTTGCGCCCGAAGCTGGTTTAGCGCCGCGTTACGCACAGATCGGAACAAATACGCCGCCGGATCGCTTACCCGACGCCGATGCTTCCAGAACCGCACGAAAGCGTCCTGCAGAATATCCTCGGCGTCGCTGCGCGAGGCTCCCCATTGCCTGGCAAATAGTAACAGTGAGCCTCCGTGCTCGTCGAACCAACATTGCCAATCCTCCTGTGCGGCCACATGATCCCCTTCGCCATAACCAGAATAAAGACACGATGGCCATGGTTTTTTGTCTATGGTGGCACACATTTTCGTTAAGACACATCGAAGCAACCACCTGACAAGTGCAGCAGTTTAGCCGCTTTACAAAATGAATGGAACAAACCCGTTGCCGGAAAGCTTAGTCCGGAAACCAATTATTATCTCGACGGCGCATACAAATTGGCGGCGGTGCAAATTCACGCGTGGCAGATCACACATAAAAAGCGGTACGCCCGGCGAGCGGTGCGGGAACTGCCGCTTCTTATCAAAGATTTTCAACAGCCCGACGGATTGTTTTTTCATGGCATTAAGGCTCATGTTTATTGGGGACGCGGCGACGGATGGATGGCATCCGCGTTAACCCGACCTTCGCACTTTGCGTGGTTTTTGGGGCCGAAAAAATCTTTAAGTGGCCACGGCGGTAGCGCCAGGC
>DAHVEJ010000274.1 GCA_027313145.1 Phycisphaerales bacterium
CACAAAATACGCGCCAGCGCAACTCTCGCGATTGCGAATATTAAGACCGAGTTATTTTAGTTCCGGACGCCACTGGGCAGCACCTTCACGCGACATTTTTATGCTGTGAATTCCCAGGGGCATTTCAGTTTCTGGATATCATCACTGGATAAGGACAATATCTGGCTCTGGTCCGGACGCGGTAGCCGCAATTTGGACGCTATGCAATTAGACCCCACGCAAATTAGTGATCACATGAAAATTGCGGTTCCCAAACGCCTGCTCCCGCGGCAGTAGGGAGCGAGCTTCAGACAACCACCGGCAAACCGATATACCGCGCTGGCATACCCACTGGCTTTGCCTGCGGTGGCGTGTTCGACGGCATTGCAAATCAGGAAACTATTGTCGTACCCATCGCAAGGGCCAGTGCAAAACATTACAGTTATTTCGCGCTGGTGTCGTTCGTGTTTTGGCCCCCCGTGGGCCATTTAGAGTTTTTTATTCTGCCAGCGCCCACGCGCGTAGACAACCGCGTTGAATATACCTCGGTAATTCAGATCCACCCATATTGCCACCCATACCGCAATCAGGTTATCCCCGTGGATTCCATGCGTCGCCATCCAATATAGCCCCATGGCCAACACTGCCCATCGCACCACCAGAATGCCCGAAACCGTGCATATCATCGGCAGCACTGTTTCACCTGCTCCTTTCAGTGCGCCGGAAAATACAATCGCCAAGGCAAATGCCGGCTGCGCCAGGCCCGCCAGGACCAGGGGCCAGAAGCCGACTTTAATGACCGGTGGGGAATTAACAATTAAAGACAGCATAAATCCCGGGCAGAAAATCATAGGTAGCGCCAGAATGGTCATGGTAAGAAGCGCCAAAGCATTGGCGATTTTGCCCGCCTGCTTTGCCGCTTCCGGCTTGCCGGCTCCAAGATATTGCCCCACGAGGGTGGATGCCGCAATACCAAAACCAAAGCCGGGAAGAAAGGAAATCGATTCAATGCGCAAAACGGCGTTATGCGCGGCAAGCAGATAGCCGTTGGGATCGTTTTTGGAATTGATGACAAAAATAACAATTAAAAACTGACCTCCCCACAGCAGAATGCCTTCCACCCAACTGGGGATGCCGATTTTCAGCACGCGGGTCAAAATATGAGGGATAATTCGTAAATGTCGCAGGCGCAAGTTAATCGGGCTTAATCCGGTAAACAAAACCACCGCTGCACAGATGCCGCCGGTGAGATATGCCAGCAGTGTGCCAAATGCATCACCGCGAATTCCCCACGCCGGCAGGCCAAAGTACCCATAGGCAAAAGCTGTGGATGCCACCAGATTTACCACCATGACCATGAACATAATGGCCATGGGCCGGACAGTATCTCCGGCACCGCGGATGCACGCCATACCGATTTGTCCGGTGGTTTGCAGGCTGATGGTGATGACCATAATTTGCAGATATTGCCGGGCAAAGTGGGCCGACAGTCCGCTAAGGCCGCAACCATAGGAAATCTGCCGGGCAAAAACATACAGTAGTACGGATAGCAACGTGCTGGCAATAAATGCCGAACTCAAAGATGTGCCGGCAACTCTCTGGGCCATTCGGGCGCGGCGTGATCCAAACGCCCTCGCCACAATGGCTGTTGCGCCAACGCCCAGCGCCGCGGTCATCAGCCCCGCAAACCATTGCAAATATGTCATAATGCCCACGGCCGCCGAGGCTGCCGCAATCGTATTGGCGGTCCCCGGAAGATGTCCGGCGACGACGGTATCAGTCAGGCCGATGACCGCGGCCAGTACCTGCTCGAGAATCGCGGGGCTGGCCAGCTTTAAGACCAGTGCTGCCGTAGGCTTACGGTCGACAAAATCGAAGTGGCGGCCAGGTGTTTTCGTCGCCGGCGGCTCGAGATTCTGCGGGGCCATGGTGGCGGCTTCGGATTCTTCCCATTCCGGATAATCATTGGTGGCTTTCAGTTTATTTCTCCGTCAGGCTTTTTCGGGGTGCCACCGGACTTTTCGCCTTGCCGCGCCTGGACTCTGTTTTCCGTGCCGCGGGGACTGCAGGCTCCGCTTTTCTAACGGCCAATGCCAGAAGTTCGTGCGCCTGCGCCAGCGACGTGGGGGTAATGTTTTTTCCGGTAATCATTTCCGCCAGTTCCTCAAGCCGCGGTTGGCCTGTCAGGGTTGCTACAGACGTAAAGCTTTCCCCATCGCGCACAACTTTTCGAATACTGATATGCCGATCCGCGTACGCCGCTATCTGCGGTAAATGCGTGATGCACAGCACTTGATGCCGCCCGGCAATATCCCGTAATTTTTCGCCGATGATCGTTCCCATCCGTCCGCCGACATTGGCGTCAATTTCGTCAAATACCAGCACGCTGACCCGGTCGGACGCGGCCAAAATGGACTTAACCGCCAGCATCACGCGCGATAGTTCCCCGCCACTGGCGATTTTCCGTAAGGGCCGTGCCGGCTGCCCGGGATTGGGGGCCAGCATAAATTCCACCATCTCCATTCCACTGGGCGAAGCAAATGGATCCTCCGGCTGGCCCTGCGTTTCAGCTCCGGCGACCACCGGCAAAAATTCGATATGGAATCGGGCTTCCTTCATTCCTAAATCAGCCAATTGCCGATGCACTCCGGGCGTGACAACCTGCGCGGCGTTTCTTCGCCCCTGCGAAAGTTTGGCACCAACGGCAAATAACTGCTTTTCCAGTCCTGCAATGCGTGCATCGCAATCGACTGAGTTTTGATCGGCGGATTTCAGTTGCGTCAATTGTGTTTTGATACTTTCCTGATACTCCAGCAACTGATCCAAGCCGCCGCCGTGGCCGCAATATTTGCTGATCAACCGATTAAGTGTATTAAGCCGATCCGAAACACTCGCGAGTTCTTCAGGGTCCAGTTCCAGGTGATCTAACGTGCGGCGCAGAGTAAAGGCCGCATCATCCAGCGCGATGGTGGAATCTTTTACCTGCCCGGCCGTGGCAATAAAATCCGGATTTAATTCCGCCGCCTCCAGCAGGACGGCGGTAACGGTTTTCAATCGACCGATAATGGCGGCGTCATCTTCATAAAGTGCTTCATAGGCGCTGCCGCCGAGGCGTTTAATTTTTTCGATGTTACTTAACAGTCGATGCCGCGCTTCCAGTACCTCCAATTCCCCCGCTTGCGGACCGGCCTCCTCCATTTCCCGCAATTGAAATTCATAAAGTTCCATCTGTTGCTTGCGCAAGGTTTGTGACGCACCGAGTTCCCGCGATTGGATCATCAGTTCCCGCCGCTGCTGATATAAGGTGCGGAATTCTTCGGCGATGGCACTAAGGTGTCCGGCATCATCCAGCAACGCCAATTGGTTGGCGGGCTTAAGCAGGTATTGGGCATCGTGCTGGCCGTGAATATCCACCAGTGTCTCGGCAATGTTTTTGAGCATGGAGCCAGTCAAGGGCTGGCCGTTAAGTGACGCGGTGGTGCGGCCTGATTCGTGAATCCGCCGCACGAGAATAATTTCCGGTTCGTCCGCCAGCGGCAAATCGGTGATCTCGGCCAGGCGGCGGCGCAGGGTGGCGTTTTGAATAACAAACACGCCGGTAATACGCGCCTCACTGGCTCCGGCCCGCAGCATATTTTGTCCCGACCGCAACGCCAGCAGCAGTTCCAGCGCCCCCAACACCAGCGATTTTCCCGCTCCCGTCTGCCCGGTAAAGCAGTTCAGGCCCGCGTCAAATTCAACCGCCGCATCCGCAATCACGGCCAAATTGGAAATATGCAGTTCACGCAGCATGATCAAACACTACCTCTGCCAAACACCGGACGGTATTCTAACCGGAGAAGCATCAAGAGTGGATGTGGGGACGAGGTGGTGTACTGTTTCAATAGAAATGTCACGGGTACTCGTTTCAATAGAAGTGTCACCCCATGGGGGGCGAAGTCAAGCCTG
>DAHVEJ010000275.1 GCA_027313145.1 Phycisphaerales bacterium
CAATGGCGAAACCGCGCCGCCATTGAATCTCGAAAGCGACATGAACGTAAAATAGAGTAGCGCTGTAGTATTAGATGATCGTTGCCTGCGATGCGGATAATTTTCTTTTTCGTTGGCGATTATCTCAAGACTGCCGATTTCCTGATGGCTATAGCGGGCATGGGTGTTGAACTTCATGCTTACACCGCGGCCAAAAATGCGAATGTGCTTCAGCGTTGACGGAGAGTTAAAATGGACAACAAACGGGCGTTGGCTAACCGTACCGGCCACAATACGTGCCGAAGGGGCCACCAGCATCAGTAACAGGATCGACAACCACCAGCGCGCGCAAAAACAATTCATCAATAAATCTCCAAGTGTTTTTGTCCTGGATCTTTTGGGACACGCGCGTTGCGGACAAAACACAATTCAACAGCCGTTTACCATTTAACACTCGGCATTAAGAGTATAAATATACACGGCAGAACAAACATAATCCAGATGGTGCTGCCCCGATGCACGCAGCGAAATATCTTTTTTCATCTTTAGAAAGTACGGAAAGCCTTGCATCTTACGGTCAATCGCGTTATTTAATCATCGTGATTCCTGGATACGCGAACACGCGAGATGCGCTTATGCCTTATGTACGATATTTCAAGTCAACGTTACTTACTGTCCCGCTTCTGGCCGGCTCGTGCGCGCCGATGTTGGGTGCTGCCATGGCCCCAGGGAAGTCGGAGAAAGCTATGACCGTCGAAACACCTTTGTCCCAACAACTGGGGCAACGGGGCTATTTGAGTTTTAATCTGCACACCAGCCAAACCTGGCGCGATGGCGCGAATGCCAAGTCGCTGGATCAATTGCTGGTAGGTTTACCGGGATTGGCCGATTGTAAATTGACCTGTGGTAAAGAGAGCGTCAATATCATTTTTGAATGGAGCAAAGGAAAATATGACCGGGGATTTCTGGTTAATCTGACACACTTGCCGGGACCGGCCAAATATCAGCTCATTTTTACCTGGGATGGCAACAAAGGGCGATGCGACGGCTATTTGAACGGAGTGCCCATGAATCTTCCCGGCACGCGCTATGCGCCTTGGAAAATTGCGGGCCATGCGGATCAGATCACGCTTGGCAACGGCCCCAATCGCGTCTCCGACGTGCAGGTTCACGCGACCTACATTCCGCCGGGAGAAATTCCTGAACGAGTGCCGAAAACATTATCCGGAAAATACAAAGCTCTGCTGGGGTACTATCGTCCTGCCGCCGCAATCAATTTGCGCAATCGGCGCGGTGCTTTGCTTTATTCGAATCCGCTAAGCAATAAAACGGATGTGTCGAAATGGATTCTTGAAGGGCCCGGCCAACTGACCTTTCCCGGCAAGGTTATGAAATTACAAACTCAAAAGACGGGAACATTTTCCGGCCCAGGCCATTTTGTATTATGGTGCCCGGTGACATTTCCCAATCGGTTCATCGCCGACTGGCAGTTCAAGCCGGTTTCGCGTACCGGGCTGGCCATCATATTTTTTGCCGCGCGTGGCGCTAATGGCGATGATATTTTTAATCCCCGTTTACCGCGGCGCGACGGAATATTCAGCCAATATACGCATGGCGCTATTGTCAGTTACCATTTCTCATATTTTGCCAATCTGCCGCTTTTTCAATCCGGGCGCCCCTCCTCCAACCTGCGTAAGAATAATCACTTTTACCTTACGGGAGTCGGGCCGGTTGCGGTCGCGCCGGGAGCCAAGGGATTCCAGAAACTTCGCATCATCAAAGACGGGCGACATATTCAACTGCTGGTTAATGGAAAAGTATCTCTGGATTGGATAGACGATCATCCGGTGCGTTTTGGTAGGCCTTATGGGAGCGGAAAAATTGGCCTCAGGCAGATGGCCGGGACGGTGGGGGAGTATCGTGATTTTAAAGTCTGGGCAATGAAATCGCGAAAATGAGCCTGTCCAGACATAAGACCCTTTATTTTATAGCTTGTAATCCGGAGTTAAATAACGCCATTGCGCGCTGCGAACGGCCGTGAGCGTTTTGATAGTGCGCATCATTGAAGAACATACAAGCCAACGTGAAGGCGGGTGCCTCACTTCCGCACAGGGCATTAGGCGGCTGCCACGAATAGGTCTGCAACCAACCGGTGGACCATGCGGCGGTGGAGACATTCAGTTGTGGAATCAGTGTCTGGCACGTTTCCGCCAGTGCAGCAATCGGGCCGGCCGTGACAGTAAAACCGGCCCAAGCTTCGGAAGACATGGGCTTGTTGCTGGTTGCTGAATGAAATTCAAAAGACAGCGTCTGTTCAAATTGATTCAAGAGAGTCTTTTACGTTCCCTGGCTGATGTGCCAGGCGGCCCATTGATTTAAACGAAGTAACGGCTGATCCGCCTCTAAGAGGTAGGCCAATTCCGAGCTGGTTTTAAAAATCAGACGTTGACGACTAAGTCGATGAAGTAACGCGTCAGAAGCAAGTTGCCGCTGCCCTAATGAATCGACAAGATCCCGTTGTGTTTGCAGAAACTGGGTGACAAATCGCTGATACCGGCCGCCGGAGATGCGCGCCAATATTTTTTCCGGTCCCTGTGCTGCCATGGCACGATGCGCCGCAGCCAACAGCAACAACACGTGATTAAAGCGATTGAAACTTCGCACCGCGGCACCGTTCTGATATGGATGCATGCCTATATGCGTGGCCCAACGCCGCATATTTTGCGTTACGCCATCGGGCCCCCGTGGGTGATACAGTAATGCTTGTTGAGCAGAGGATCTCATGGCGATAAGCCGACCAAGATTCTGCGTTAGTTCGGTCACATGGGCGACATACGTTTGAACGGCTCGGCGATTAAAGCCGGTTTTAAGGGCGGTGATCGTCTGTCGGAGGTCTTTCCTCCCATCTTCGGCAATTCGCCGCCAGGCAGTGTCGGTGTACGATGCGTGAGCACGCTGAAGAAGCTGGGCAAATATGCTTTGCTGGATCAGGAGTTGATCCAAGGCTTGAAGATTCTTTGCATATTGCATGGCATGATGAGACGTCTGCATTTGTTCAATCGCCTTCTGCACGCACTGGCTGACAACACGCTGGGCATTGGATGGCAGGGGGGCGGTCTGGAGCAGTTCCAGAGAGCGCACCACCACCTCAATGGACTCTAACTCGCGGGCACCGACATCGCGGGTGCGCGGGTCCTTAAAAAACAATAATCCCAGCATCAGTCGATGATTAAAGTGTGATCGCAGGGGTTTGGATAACACCGCGCCTTGTTGTAAATGCTCTGCCAGACTTACGCACTGGAGAATAATGCGATAATACTCCAGGCTCTGCGGCCGCGATGCCGGAGTTTTCACGCCCTGCTTAAGTTGCTGGAGGATCGATCCCACGATGTCACGCATTTGAGCCGGGATCCCAGCCTGTTGCAAAGTTGTTATTTCGCCATCAATGTCCGGTAGGCCTGCGGCGGGCTTGTGGTACCGCCAATGGCTTTGAGTGCCGTCTGCAAGAGGCCAAACTATTAATGCTGATGTGCCGGTAAATTCTCTCTGGGCCAATGGTGCCAGCGGCTTGAGCAACCGGTGCAGGTATTTATGGAGCGCCTCGGCGGAGACCAGCGGGTCATTGACATGGCTGCTGGCGCGATAGAAATTCCGGCACGCCTGCGCTATGGCTGCGTTATTAGCATTAGAGGCCGACAGGAGCATATTTATCTGCTTATCAAAATCTGAAAGTCCGGCGAAAAGTTGATCGGCTTTAAGAACCATCAGGGACTTGAGTGTGACATTTTTGCATCGCATTGCCGATTCATACAGATGTCGAATGATGAGTCGGTACGTTTCCTGGACTTCCGCGGGGGCCGTGGCGTTGTTCGCACCAACCGGAATTTTGAGCAGAAGGTTGCCTATCTGGTTATCAAGCTGTTGCACCTGATTGGTGATCCGGGAT
>DAHVEJ010000276.1 GCA_027313145.1 Phycisphaerales bacterium
GAAAAGCAGAGCGTTTCAGTTCATTTTTAAAAAATTCACCGGCCTGTCGAAAAATATCACGCTGGTTTAGGGTCTAGCGCCGTTGCGGCAATAGGCGGGGAAATCTACGCGGTTGTGGTGGACGCGCAGCGTGCGGAGCAGTATCTTGCTAACGAGATCGGGCTGGGCTCACAGAAAGCCGAGGAATTTATCAGTTCGTTTAGGAACGGCGGAGTCGTAGCCCGGATCGCGGAGCCTGGCGAGACGTTCCTCAGGTACTACGGAAATAGGCCCACAGGGAACTTTCTGACCCGGCTCAAGTTTGGCAATCCCGCAGAGGCAATAGCAGGGCTGAACCTCGGCGGCTTCGGCAACGATGCATCTTTGGTTCAGGTCGTAACTAAGCCTACGATCATATTTGAAGGCGGAATCGCGGGCGGCACTGAAGAGGCAACGCAGTTCTTCGCGACAGATATTTCCGCTTTCCAATTTGGGCAGGGGGCACCGTATGGAAACTAAGAAAATGCAATTGATAGAAGAAATCGACAATCTGATTGAGCGTCTCTCGGATCCGCTGTTGCCATCGGATCAACAGCATGGTTGGGATGAAAAGAGCCAAGCCGTGATGTTAAAATATTATGAGGACCTGCGATCGCGGCTCGCTAGCGGCGGGCCGCTGAAGCCCCCGGATATTTACGGGCTTGCGAGGGGATTGAGCGATCTCGGAATATGGGGCGGAATGCTGGAGAATAGCGCTTACCGGATTGCCAGCGAATTGCGTGCTCAGAAATCGCTTTTTGGGCTAGGCTCGTGACTGAAATATCCGGGTCCCGCCCGAAGGGTTCGGGAGGGAAGTGTGGCGTCGATACTGTGTTGAGGGCGTAATGACAACGGGGACCGACCGGAAAAACGTCGCGATAATTGTACGCATGCTGAATGAGCGATTGGTAGACCCGCTCTTGCCCTCGGACGTTCGGCACGGATGGACGGAGGGGCAGAAAAGTCGGGTGGCGGAATATTTTTCGTCGCTTGGAGCAAGGCTAGCCGACGGGGAATACTGCGGGGAACCTGATCTCACTCGGGCGGAGGCGATTTTACGTGAGCTACCCTGTACCGGGCAATTGGCGAGCGACGTTGCATATGGTGTAGAGTCGCTACGGCAAGCTATTTCAGGATCGAATTGACGAATCGTGAGGACGCAACCCCTTTTTTTGCGACAGATATCTCCGCTTTCCAATTTGGGTTAGGAGTGCCTTATGGCAATTGATAAAGTGAAATTATTGTCCTTGGTCCAAGCGGTCGACAACATGATCGAGCGTCTTTCGGATACCCTTCTGCCGTCTGACCAGCGCCATGGTTGGGATGAAAAGGGTCAAGCCGCGATGCTCGGATATTACCGGGATTTACGCACGCGGCTTGGCAGCGGTGGGCCGGTCAAATCCTCCGATATTTACGGTCTCGGGCGGGGGTTAAATGACTTGGGCGTACAAGGTGGAGAACTTTCGGACTACGCCTGCATGATTTGTGAAGAGTTGAAAGATGCCAAGTGCCTCTTGGAGAAGGGAGGCGCAGCAGTAAAATCCGATGCTGGATAAATTGCGTAGCGGCCCTCGGGGCGGCATAGGCGCTGCCTTAAAACGTAAAATCAAGGGAATCATGTGAAGGTTGTTGTGGCCCAAGGAATTGTAGGGCTACTAATTTTCATGATAGCGGACGTTTGGATGGTTCGCAATGATATAAACGAAGCGAAATATGTTGAGGTGTCGTGACAATTTGGGCCGTATGTCCGCCTTTCCGGCGGTTTTCGTCCGGCATGCGCGTAGCATCCGCATTCGCTGTTGCAACGGAGATCTGCGATGAATCATGCCGCGATGAAAAACTCAGGCCGCTTGGCGCAGGTTGATTTCGATTACGGGCAGTCGCGGATCGCCGCACGGCTTCGCCGAGATCCCCGAATGGACGCTCCTACGGTATCGGGATTTCCGCGTCAATGCGTCAACAGGGTTGAACAGGCGAGAAGTAGAGCGCAAGGGCTTATGTGTGATTCTATGGTACACGTATCGTGCGATCCCGATTTGGAAGTCTGGCCCGCCACGGGTGCGATATGCCACCGGTTTCGGCAACTTCCGGTCGGCGAAAGCTTCCTCCGGCGTCCGCACGCCCAGGGCACTGTGGGGACGTTTTGTGTTGTACCAGTCCGCAAAAGAATCAAGACGGCGTTGAATTATCCACCGTTCACGGGTGGGGCAGGTTATGGTAAAATAACACCGGTTCTGCGGAACTCCGTTGGGTGCTTGGCGGTGGCAGGCTGCGTTGAGGCTTGATCCGCCTTGGCGAAAGGGTTGACCGGGCATGGTACGAACCGGTAGAAAACTGCGCGTATACCTCGAAACGACGATCATCAGCTATCTGGCGGCCCGTCCTGGCCGAGATTTGGTGACGGCCGCCCATCAGCAGGTGACGGCGGATTGGTGGCGGGATCGCCAGGCGCTTTTTGAGGTTTTCGTTTCGGGTTTGGTGCTTGAGGAATTGCGGCGTGGTGATCCAGACGCGGCGGATCGGCGAAAGGCTATTATTGACGGGATCGCTGTACTCGGCCTCGGTTAGCCGGTGGGACGTTTGGCGCATGATCTGGTTGAACAGAAAGCGATTCCACAATCCGCAGCGGCGGATGCGCTGCATGTGGCGGTAGCTGCCGTTCACCAAATGGATTTTCTGATGACGTGGAATTGCACGCATATAAATAGCGCGCAGATGATCAGCCGGATACGGAAGATTTGCGAGTTGAGCGGCTTCGAGTGTCCGGTGATTTGTACGCCTGAAGAATTATCAGGAGTTTAACCATGGATTGTGATCCGATCGTGAATGAAGTTCGTATGGTTCGTCGGAAGTTGTTTCGACATTGTGGCCATAATCTCGACCGGCTAATAGCATTTGTGGAGAAAAGTACGGACCGCGGGCATGGCCGGCAGCGTTACATTCAAGCACCAGTACAACGCCGCCGGCAACACCACGTTGGCTTACATGACTCTCGACAACGGCGGCTCCAGCGTAAATGACTTGTTCGCGGCGTACACTTATGATTCACAGAACCGCTTGAGCACGGTGGTGGATAATAATTTGCCGACAGGTGCAAATACGACGACTTATTTGTATGATTTGGTCGGCAACATTGCCAGTGTCACGGAGCCAAATGGTGTGGTGACCAGGTATTCATATAATTCACTCAACCGCCTGATTGGTGAAACTGTCTCTGGGACCGGGGTTTATCCCGGCACGCCGGTGATGGATCATTTTACCATTCAAACTGGAAGCACTCTGCTTTCCTCCTTTCCCTCCGTGGTTAGGGATGTAGTTTCGCCTATTGGTCGCTGCTCATTGTTATTTGAGCGCGGCGTTGATGCCTTCGGCATCAAGATCGCCGGCGCTGGAAGCACGCCAAATCAGATTTTGTATTCCGGCGAATATCTTGATCCGGGAACGGGGAATTATGATCTGCGGAATCGCATTTACCAACAAACCACCGGCACGTTCCTCACTGCGGACACAACACCGGGTCAGTTGCCGTATGTGTACACGGCGGATAATCCGGTGATGTTCGCGGATCCGAGTGGGCATGGTTTCAGCCTTAGTGGCACGCTGTTTACGATATCTTTCCAAATGTCGATGATCGCTACCCAGATAGCACCCGCCTTCCAGACAATTACAACCGTTGGAACGCTGGCTTTACTGGTCACGGACCAGAATTTTGCCGATCAGTACATTGCCACGGGGGGCAACCCCATCGACCTGCTGGGAAACCTAAGTGAGGAAACGATAGCAGGGATGAAGTACCTTGCGGAGGGTTCTAGCCCTTAAACAAGCGAGATTTTTAGAGCGTTCTTCGTATTTATGATGTGCAGAACGGGCGCGCACCGCGTCCCTTGCAG
>DAHVEJ010000277.1 GCA_027313145.1 Phycisphaerales bacterium
ACCGGTATATCCCAACCAGCCCGTGGGGTGACACTTCTATTGAAACAAGGGGGTGACATTTCTATTGAAACACAACACATTGGGTGCCCGCGAAATAATAACGCATACCCACGATCCGTGGCGCTTGTGAGGTCCGCGAGGCGGCGGGCGGTTAATTACGGGCCTTATATGTCTGAACTCAGGGTGAAAATGGTGGCTTCGGGGGGGACGCGCAGGCGGATGGGGACGCTTTGGCCTAAGCCGGTGCTCACGTACATGCGTTTTTCTGCGGGGTTTGCGTCGGCGGTAAGGGTGTACCAGCCGCGGATGTATTGGCGGTGTTTCATGGGGACAAACAGCGAACCAATGAGGGGCAGTCGCACCTGTCCGCCGTGGGTGTGGCCGCACAGCATCAGTTGCCAGGGGAATTGGCGAAGAATTTCAAAGCCGTCAGGATTGTGCTGCAGGCAAATGCAGGCTGCAGAGTCGGGAAGGCCGGCAAATGCGGCGGGGCCGTCGGCGTTGCCGGTCCAGAGTTCATCCATTCCCACAAAGTAAAGGGCTGAGTTCTCACGTACAACGCGGTGCCGGCTGTTCCGCAGTAAAGTTATCTGGTGGCTCGCTAGAAGGGTTCGTAAGCGCTTATGAATGGCGCGATGGGCGGAACGCGGGCCGACATGTCGCCATGAGTACTCGTGGTAATCATGATTGCCAAAAATGGCCAGCACACCATCGGCAGCGTGCAGCAGCGGCAGAAGGGCTTGAAGTTTTTCCAGGGAACCGGCGCGGTATTCGATCAGATCACCGGTGATAACGATGATGTCCGGCTTTTCCGCCACAACGGTTTCGATAACGCGGCGTAAATAGCGCTGGTCGGTGCTGCCGGTATGTAAATCGGAAAGCTGGGCAATTTTATAACCATCAAACGCGCGGGGAAGCTTGCGCATGGTGACGTTAAAGCGAGTGAGCTTCCAGCGTTTGGGTGCTATAAAGCGCGGCCAGATGAGTGCGGACAGGCTGTAAAAGCCAATGGATTTAATCACCGCCGCCAGGGAGCCATGGTGGAAGATCATTTTTTCAAACCGGCGGTTATGCAGTGACTTTTCAACGTCAAACTGGGGCGTGTTGCGTTTTTTTCGGGCCATGGGCAGTTCCGGAAAATTAATCGTTGCAATATCAACGGCTGGTCGAATCGTACCAGTTCAGGGAGATCTGGTCGAGCAGGCTGGAAGCCTGCACCACAACCGGCCGCTGGGGAGACTGGAAGCCTGCGCCACAATGCCGGGTGTAACCGTCAGGATGTCAATTGGTAGCGAATAACAAATTTACTCTGCACGGGCTTGCCGGAAATGATGTTGGGCAAAAAGCGGGCTTGCATCAAGGCATTGATGATTGCCTGATCAATGCCGACATGGCCCGAGGATATCAGAACTTTTACGGCGGCCACTGTGCCGTTGCGGCGAATGGTCAGTTGAAATTTCGGGTTGACCAGATGCGCCGGCAACGCAAACTCATATTTGAGCGGCAAGATGGGATTGGGCGGCGGGACAACGATACTGCCACCCCCGCCGACGCCTGCCCCGCGACCACGCCCCGGTCCAGTGCCAGTCGCAGAACCCAAGCCGGTGCGCGATCCGGGCTTGAATAGTTGAATCAGGCCATTGCCTCCCCCACCGCCTGGGGCATCGGGCTGGGCACCGCGGGAAGCAACCTGCGGCCCGCGGCTGCGGGTGTGTTGGCCCGGCGTATGGTGCCGCGTGATTTTAATTCGCAGGGTTTTGGGAGCCAATTGGTGCGCAGGCGCGGCCCAGGTATTGTGGTCACTTTTAATGCCGATGATCGGCAGCGCCGCATGGAATGGATTGGTGTTATCCAAAAGTGCCAGAGCTTGCGTATGGGGTGTAAAAAGGGGCTTATCCGGCAAATCAGGCGGTGCGGGCATCGGACCGGGCCGCCAGCGAGTTGCGGGATTGGCTGACGTTGAATTTAATCCTGTGGATTGAATAATCCCCCCGATGGCCGTAGCGGCTCCTGCGCCTTGGCCGCGGCTGCCGCCGCCGCTCATGGGGTGCCACATTACAAGCCACCAGACTATCGCCACAAGGCCTGCCTCAAGGAGCACGGCCAGCAAAACGCAGATTAAGGCGGAGACGGGTATCACCCATTCTTGAAGCCGGAGAATAATAAAGCGACGGGTTTCTGCCAGCCAGGCGAGTTCGGCAACTTCTTCGGGTAATAACGCACGGGACGCAGTAAAAGCGATGAGATCGGATGGCGCAGGATCATTGCTGATGTCTTCGCCGGGAATATTCATATCAAGCAAGCGGTCAGACTCGGGCGATGCGTGAGTATCTTCAGGAAGATCAGAAGCATTCGGATGATCACCTGACGCGACATCATGATTTGGCGTAGGAAATTCCGCCGCGGGGATTGGAGCATCCTCTTGACGGTGGGCCAGAAAATGAACCGGAGTTTCACTCATGATGTCACACGGCACAGGCCGCAAAGTCCATAAAAGCTTTCCGGTTGGTCTTCGGGGCCGCAATTAACTTACGGAAAGCACTTTGTAATGAATCTCACCACGAGGCACCGAAACGCGGACGAGTTGCCCGACACGGGCTCGCATCAGTGCTTCACCCAGCGGGCTTTTAGCGGAAACTTCCATGATCTCGGCATCGGAGTTAAACGCGTCGGTATTTAATTCACCGACGAGCCGAAATGTTTCTTCGTCGCCGTTTTTCTGATCCCGCACCTTCACGGTACTGCCCAAAAATACCATATCAGCGGGGATATCATCAGGATTCACAACCGATGCGGCACGAAGGCGGGCTTCCATATCTTTAATCCGCGCTTCCAGTAATGCCAATTCTTCCCGGGCGGCGTGGTAGTCAGCATTTTCCTTGAGATCACCTTTCTCACGGGCCTCGGCGATACGCGCCGAAATAAGCGGACGCTGGTCAATCATTTGCTTAAGCTGGGCTTCAAGCTTCTGTTTTTCTTCCTTGGTTAATAATTGCATTTCCATGCGCTACCTCGCTTACATTAATTAAAAGGTCCACCCTGCTGGCTTATTGCTGCACAGCCGTCGGCCACTGTATTACATTCAGTTCAAACCAAGAAACGTCATCATGTGTTGATCATAAACATCCTGTGCGGCGGAATCGGTCAGGTTCAGTCGCAATTCATTGATGACTTTCGTACCCTCGCGAATCCAGAGTTGAAAACAAGGCCCGCAAATACTCAAGTGAATCTGCTCACCCAAGGCCCCGCTAAAGGGACGCTCTTTCATTTTTGGGCCTATGCGGCCACACCGCCGACACTGGATATTACCGGCCGATGCCAATTCCGGCGTCAGAACCGCCTGTCTGGTTTCGGGAATGGGTGATCCAAGTTCCTTGAGCATATCGGCCATCTGATTCCTGGGCATCAAATCCCCATGTTCATCCGCGATACGATATCCACGGGTCAAGGTGTTTACCGCCCCTTCCGGGTCTCCAACGCCGCACTGGGCCTGGGCCAGCAGGACATACACCGGCGATAATTCCGCCTTGAGTTGTAAGGCACGCATGAGCACAGGGATGGCCTGTTTATACAACTGCCCCTCCACATACGCTCTGCCCAGCGACATAAAGCCCAGTTCATTTTGCGGGTCAGCTTCAGTCATACTCTTGAAGCGGTCTATGCGTACTTGATCCACCATACCGAGAAAACTCCAGCCACAACGGCCCGATACGCTGCAACAAAAGCAAAACGTATACAAACCCGTATCCATAAGATTCTACCGTGTAATGGTGGCGGAACAAAGTCGATTGAAATGTCTTTACAGGGACGGGCAGGGTCTTTTAGTTTTCGCCTCTGGCGTAAAATTGCTTGACAGGTGATGATAGGAGCGTCCAGCCAAGGAAGGCTG
>DAHVEJ010000278.1 GCA_027313145.1 Phycisphaerales bacterium
CGTTTCCGCCGCTGCCGCCGCCGCCAAATAGAGAGCCACCGCCACCTCCGCCACCGCCGGCACCGCCGGTAAGTCCACTGGGTATAGCGATATTGCTGCCATTAACGCCAGCCGCACCATTAGCGCCAAAGATGCCTGCGTAGCCAGGCTTGCCGCCGCCGCCGCCGCCATAACTGCCGCTATAGATGTAGAGATTTGAAGCCCCACCTGATCCGCCTGATCCGGGGTTCCCGCTAAGTCCGACTGCACCACCTTGGCCCAAGTTTGAACCGCCGGTACCGCCCGCAGTTCCATTAATTGGCGATCCAAAACTGATGCCACCCGTTCCACCGGCACTCCCAGGTGCTCCCGCCGCACCGGGAGACCCGGCATACGCCGCCCCAGCACCGCCGGGCGCGCCGTTGCCCCCACCTTGAATAGAACCGCCACCACCACCGCCGGCACCGCCGTTATTGGCATTGGCCCCCGTAGGCGGCAAGCC
The DNA here is from genome assembly GCA_027313145.1 of Phycisphaerales bacterium. GTDB lineage: Bacteria > Planctomycetota > Phycisphaerae > WQYP01 > WQYP01 > JAMDCX01. The sequence continues at coordinate 482 of DAHVEJ010000278.1, forward strand.
ACCTGCTCCCCCGTAACTACCGGAACTGCCATAACCGCCATCGCCGCCGCCAGGCCCCGCCTGTCGGCCATTGGCAGAAACATCAATCGTGACGTTCGTGCCGAGGGTCAGATCATTGTAAGAATCGATGATCAGTGGTCGTGAACCGACGACGCTGATGGTATCACCCGTGTTGAATATGACATTTCCACCAAAGGAAAAAACTTCTCCCTGCGAAGTAGTTTGGGAAATCAGCGTGCCGCCTGTTGCCGTACCGCCAGTAACGGTCAAACTTCCCGTGGTTGTGTTAAAATTATAATTGGTTGCAGTGGCAAAGTTAACGCCGGTGGCGAATGTCGCAGCAGCGGCAATCGCGGTGATAACGTTGATTTTCATAGATAATCTCCAAAAAAGTACTTCAGTAAAAAGCAACTGCTCCCTTAGTCAGGTTTGAGTCTGATTTCTTACACTGCCCGTGCAAAAAAAAATGCCGTCAGCAAAATTGTTCAAATGTAGAGTCTCTTAAATGCGGATACTTGCCCTCGCGCTGTATGTTCCATTCGTTGGTACATCGGGATCTTCGGCCATGTCTATTGAAACTGTGGCGTCATGAGCGCAGCAGCTTATCCCGAGTGCTTCAACTTTTGAACCCGCAGCGGGATATCCAAGAGCCCCCGCCGGGTTATAGAGAATAATTTTAAGGATGATTTTCAGATTTTCAACCGGGATCATTAAGAGCCAGCCGTGGCCGTACCGTCGGCTCGTGCATGGCGCAGCACACCGACGCTCGTCGTGATAAGGCACGCGAGTTCTAAGGGGGCGAACGGGGAGAATTCGGCGGGTTGAGGGATGGACGATCTTATCATGAGCATGACCATAGCACCTTTGCGAACTTCCGCACCCGCTTTGACAAGGAATTAAAGCTGGCTTTTCGGCAAATCATCCTTCTGGCACGGGGTATGGGGGTAGCGTGTCTGAATCAGGTCTGTTCGGACGGAACTCGGGTGCTGGCCAATAATGGCCGGTATAACACCGCCCGACAGGGGAAGCTCAAAGAGCTGGAGGCCCAGATTGACCAGCAGATCGCAGAATTACTGAAATCTGCGGAGGAAGAAGACCGGAAGGATCAGCAGTTATTTGGTACCCAGACCACACCGGGCAAACTCCCGGTGAACTTACGTAACGCCAAACAGCGGAAAGCCACGCTTCAGGAGGCCAAGGCCCAACTCGACCAGATGCAGGAAAAGCGGGGCTCGCGTAAGGATGTATCGGCCAAGGGGCCACAGATCCCGTTATCCGCGCGTTTATGGTTTTTTTACACCGTCGGTTGTGGCTCCGCTGGCTGCCATCGCGTTGGCTATTTCGGCGATCATGCCTTTTCCATAAAGATTTATTGCAACAACTTTTCCACTGGGTCCTATGAGAAGTATCTCCGGAATACCGGCCGCATAATCATTCTCTATGGAATGGCCGCTGACAGTGCCGGTTGAAGCCTGTATCCAAGGAAGATGTTCAGCCCTGACGTACTCTCGTGCCAGTCGAAGATTTGTATCCAGCGTGATGGAAATCATGGTTAATTTTCCAGTTTTCCCAAAGCGGTTGTATAACCGTTTCAGAAATGGTGTTTGCGCACGGCATGGGCCACACCAGGTTGCCCAGAAGTCCAGCAGCACAAACTTACCCTTAAAATCTGATAAGCTGACCATCGACCCACCGAGGGTCTCAAGTGTAAATGGAACAGCGGGCTCACCGATCATCGCTCGCTTATTGCGAATCATCCGGATCATGCCGAGGTTTATTGCAGTACGCTTGGATCCAGCAAGCAGGGGCTGAATGCGGAAATATTGTGTGCCGGAATATGCATCCATAACAACACCATTGTCCGGCGTACCGGCGATGGAGCATTCCAAAATATACTGGCCTGGCGGAACATTCAGGATTGAAAAACGGCCATCGCCATTGACTTTTAACCTGAGACGAATTTGCTGCAGTGCAAGATAATGCTGTCCCACCGGTGTCGAATACCACCACCGGAGCCAGGTGGCTTGCTGTCCTGCGGGCTGGCTGAACCAGTCCCTTGGATATGGAATCTCAGGGAGGTAGGGCTGAATCTGCGCTTCTACGCTCGCCACTGAGGCTGGCGTAGTTTTCCAATGCACCGGCCAGACGATTGTCCCGGATACAGGCGTGCCGGCCTGGTGGAAATAGCTTGCGCTTAGATTGGGTTTGAAATAGGAATTTGTTGCACGGTCATAAAGCAATTGGCCGGTGCCAATTTGGTAGACCCATCGAGCGCGGTGCCAGTCAATAGTGAAATCGCTTTCGGCCAGAGGTTGATTCAAAACACATAGTTGCACATCTACGCGGTCGTCGAAAAGAACTTTGCCGCGCAGGCGCAGATTGTAAACCCGGAGTCTGCCGGATTTCATCCAATAGAACATGTGACCACTGATCATCGCTTTCGCGTACGATAGGATGTCATAGCGCCAGATCAGACCTCCTCCCTTGCGTAAAATTTCCAAGCGGGTGGGGAGGTAGTCCACACGCTGTCCGAAAAATATTTTGTAGAAAAAGGGATGCTTGTCCAGGGTCCCGCTGGCCGGGACTGTGGCAACCGCACTGTAACCCGGAGGAACGCGCCGCTCCCAGCGAGTCTCCGCAATAATACGTTTCTCGATCTTTCGGCTACGCGCTTGCCATAACTTTATTGCGTAGGCAGACCGCTGGTCGTTGGACTTATCCATGAAGCTAAGAGGGTAGAAAAACGGGTTGGGTGAAAGCACCGGACAACTCCACATATCCTTGCTGCGAACACTCATCCTCCCCCATTTCCGGTCGAAATAATCGTACTGGTGGTCATTATAAGTGATGATCAAATTACCTGCGACAGCAAACCCAGGCGAAGGTACCGTCTTGATATAATATTTTCGTCCTTCCGCCTTGTAACGCCAACGAATGGTGCCGGTGTACATTTTGATTTTACTTAGCGTTGGCGAAAGGGGAGCCACTTTGGCAATCAAAGAGTAATAGTCTACCTCTTTGACGATAGCCCTTAGATCAACCGTCTTGATCAGTCGATACTGTCCAAACAGGTTAGCCAGGCGACCATCAAGATCCGAGCCTAATACCCGTCCGGCTCGGCCTGAAACCAGAGCGATAAGGACACCAACGACGACCAATATAGTCGTTCTTGGAAACCTAAAAATACCGTATTCATCATTTTCACCCCGCCATCGCACCCAATGATTTTGCATCGCCAAACTCCTCGCGTAATCAATCCATGATATTCTACATGATACAATAGGCTGGCCGGGAATTAAACGTTTATTTTTCCCGCATATTAATCTCAATTATTGCATCGGCAAAAAGTTGTATTGGTGTCCTGTCGTCCCGGGGCGACAGGACACCA
>DAHVEJ010000279.1 GCA_027313145.1 Phycisphaerales bacterium
CTTCTATTGAAACGAGTACCCGTGACATTTCTATTGAAACAGTACAGCTTTACGGGCATAAATTTGAATAGGGGCGTCGGATAGTTACAATATTACTATGAACTGGAACATGCTTTTATGGTTTGGCGTAATTCTCGTGGCGTTCCTGCTGCTCAAACGCATCGGACTGATTTCGTTGCAAAAAGCGCGCACGCATTTGAATAGTGGGGCGACGCTGGTGGACGTGCGCAGTACAGCCGAATTTAAAGCACAGCGGCTGCCGGGTGCGGTGAATGTTCCGCTCAATGATCTCAATGCCGGTGCCCGGCGTCATTTCCCGGATAAAAACAAGGTTCTGCTGCTGCACTGCCACAGCGGCACGCGCAGCGCCATGGCTTGCCGGGCACTTAAGCAAATGGGTTACACCAAGGTGTTTAACGTGGGATCGCTCGCGCGGGCGCAGCGCGTTGTGGATCAATAATTTTAACAATTATCGCAACCGTTCCGGAGCCAACAATCGCGAAAAAGCGTCGCTTTTCTGCTATTTGCACCACTATTGCCCGTGAATGGTTATGAACAACACATCACGGAGATGTCGCCGCAATGGCCGGTGTCCATTGCGCAGCCAAATTTCCAGCCAAATTTCTCGCGCTGGCCAAGTTGTCATAATCCCCCTACACTTATTGATGGCCTGATTGCCAGGTCGTTGGATAAATCGCCGACGGCTTTTGGTCAGGTTTTGAAATTTGTGGATCGTGGAGATTTTATTGTGAGCGATCAACCGGAAATAAGTCGATCCAAGCGTGTTAAATTTGACATCATTGAGCCGGTAGGCAAGCGCGTGGTCATTCGTAAGGATGAAAACCGGCGCGAAACCAAGAGCGGCATCGTGCTGCCGGGGAACCATGAAATTCCGACCCTGACCGGACGGGTCATTGCCATTTCCAAGCAGATTGAAAACGACAGTGATTTTCCAATTCGCCAATATGACAAGGTGCTTTTTGATCCGCGCGAGGCAATTCCCGTGGAATTTGAGCCGGACAATAAACTTTTTGTGGTGCCCTTGGACAAAGTTCTAGCCATTTTCAGGAAATCACCGGTTCCGCCCACGGCAGAGCCGGGGCAGGCCGATTCCCCTGACGATCTTTGACGGCTTTGCAGGCGCGGCGCTTTTAGCGAAAATGACGTTCTTAATAAGGAGTTTCGCCTATGGCGGCGGACAAAAACGTGCGGGTTTTGAAAGATGCTCCGGCCTTGGCGCAAGCGGCGGCGGAAATGGTCATGCAATGCGCGACGGCCGCGATCGCCGCCCGCGGGAGATTCATGATTGCCCTGTCGGGTGGTTCAACCCCCGAGGCGGCTTACGAAATTATCATGCGTGATTTCGCAACCAAGGGAAATTGGGCCAAGTGGTTCATCTTTATGGGAGATGAGCGTGCCGTTCCAGTGGATGATCCACGCAGCAATCTTGGAATGGCCAAGCGAACGTTACTGCATGGATTACCCATTGCGCCCGAACAGATTTTTGCCGTTCACACTGAACTGCCGCCGCCCGCCGCCGCCGCGGATTATGAAAAACGGATCAAAGACTTTTTCGGCTATGCCGAGCCGCGCTTTGATTTAATTCTCCTGGGCCTGGGTGATGACGGCCACACCGCGTCGTTGTTTCCCGGGCTTTCCGCCCGACATGAATCATCCAAGCTTGTCACCTTCAGCCCGCCTGGAACGCTGCCGCCCCCGGTGGATCGCATCACCTTTACCTTCCCGTTGATTAATCTGGCGCGTAAGGCGGTTTTTCTGATGGCCGGTGAGAAGAAAAAAAAGGTTGTGCGGCAATTGCTTTCTAAAGATGTGAATCCGGAATTGATTCCCGCCGCCAACGTGCATCCCATCGATGGCGAGCTTATATACATGATGGATCAGGCGGCACATGGGTAAAGCGTGCCGCATGCGCAAAAGCCCGCAGCTTTTAAGAATTGCCAAAAATATCAGCAACAAGGAACGAAAAAGTGAATATCAGTAAATGGGCGGGAAAATCAGCTCCGCCTGAAATTTTGGTCAACGTGCCAAAACTTATTACCGCTTACTACCAGCAAACGCCCGATCCGGCGATTGCCGCACAGCGCGTAAGCTTTGGCACATCCGGCCATCGGGGATGCGCTTTTGATACGGCCTTTAATCAATGGCATATTCTCGCTATTACGCAGGCGGTATGTCTGTATCGGAAACTGCACGGCATTGATGGTCCGCTGTTTTTGGGGATGGATAGCCACGCGCTTTCCGCGCCCGCGCACGCGACCGCCCTGGAAGTGCTTGCCGCCAATTCCGTTGATGTCATGATCGCATCGGGCACGGATTACACGCCCACGCCGGCGGTTTCCCATGCCATTATCACCTACAATCGCAAGCGTAAAACCGGCCTGGCTGACGGCATGATCATTACACCTTCTCATAATCCACCGCATGATGGGGGAATTAAATACAATCCACCCACCGGCGGCCCCGCGGATACCACCGCCACCTCCTGGATTGAAGCCAGGGCCAATATGTTCTTGAAATCACGGTTGCGCGGGATTAAGCGAATCCCGCTGGAGCGGGCACTTGCATCGGGTACCACGCATCAACACAATTACATTCGTGCGTATGTGTCCGACCTGGGCAACGTCGTGGACCTGCAAATCATCCGTGATTCCGGGATCAGCTTGGGGGTGGATCCGCTGGGCGGGGCGGGCGTGCATTACTGGCAACCCATTGCCGAGCACTATGGCCTGAACCTTACCGTGGTGAATCAACAGGTGGATCCGACATTCCGTTTTATGTCCGTGGACTGGGATGGCCAAATTCGCATGGACCCTTCTTCACCTTACGCCATGCGAAGTTTGATCAAGTTAAAAAACCGCTTCGATATCGCCTTTGCCTGTGATACCGATCATGATCGGCACGGCATTGTTGCCCCCAGCGCTGGATTGCTGCCGCCCAATCATTATCTCTCCGCCGCCATATTTTATCTCTTTCAGCACCGTCCGCACTGGCGCAAATCGGCGGCGGTGGGTAAAACTCTGGTCAGCAGTTCCATGATTGATCGCGTCAGCGGCAAACTTGGCCGCCGGCTTTATGAAGTGCCGGTCGGTTTCAAATGGTTTGTTGACGGATTAGTTACGGGGCAATTGGGGTTTGTGGGCGAAGAAAGCGCGGGCGCTTCATTCCTGCGTAAAAACGGCAGGGTATGGACTACCGATAAAGATGGCATGATCCTGGGGCTGCTTGCCGCTGAAATAACCGCCGCCACCGGCCGCGATCCTGGTGAATTGTATCAACAGTTAACGCGCGAATTTGGCGCTCCCGCCTATCAACGCACCGAGGCACCCGCCACCGCTGCGGAAAAATCCGCCTTGTCCAAGCTTTCCCCTGATGCGGTCATCGCCACAACCCTGGCCGGGGAAAAAATACAGGCCTCGATCACCAGCGCTCCGGGCAACGGCAAACCGATGGGTGGGTTGAAAGTCATGGCGGAAAATGGTTGGTTTGCGGCGCGCCCATCCGGCACTGAGGCTATTTACAAAATTTACGCCGAAAGTTTTCAAGGCCCCGCCCATCTGCAGCGCATCATTACTGAAGCTCAACATATTGTCAGTTCCGCCCTGCGTGCTGCCTCAAAATAAAACCGGCAACTCTGTGCCGCAAAGGGGCAAAATCGCAATGGCCAACCTTCGGGCGCGGCAATTATCTCAGGCGGCTTTGGGGGCGTCCCGATATTTATAGGGATCCCCACCTGCTTTTATCCAGAAAAGAGCGTTCTCCTCGGAGCCTGTCCGAGTAATGGCCGGGATTGCGATGGGTCTGAAATGTCCCGTATGCGCGGCGGAGGATCGAGCCGACT
>DAHVEJ010000027.1 GCA_027313145.1 Phycisphaerales bacterium
GAGCATTGATTTTAGCGGTGTTGGTTCAAGTTGCCCTAGGTGCCCAAGTTGTTTTAGAGGCCCCTACGGGGCCAGCATTTAGCATTGAGGAGTTAGGAATTAGAAGACTCTTTGGGCGCGGAATGGGCGCGGGCGTCGATTTTTTACCGGGTACATAGCGATCCTCATGGCCATACGGAGCCGTTGATGCAGGCATATTATTTATTTGTCAAAGAACATTGTTCAGCGGGTCTGAACTATTCGTCGGGAAGGCCATAGGTTTGCAGCAAGAGGGATAATGAGCAACTGCGCTAAAAAGTTAGGGATTTGACCCCCAGAGGCCTGGCAGAATCTGTCACAGGCCGCAAGCATCCTGCTTGCCTCCGATGCCGGCAAGATGCCGGCGTTACGGATCCTACGTTTGCGCCGCTATTGTAAGCGATGAGCTTTCAGCGGTCGGCGGTCAGCTATCGGCGGAATCTCGCGCGGAGGCACCCCGATGTGTCGGGATAAACTCCGGTCGCGGAGATATTAGAATTGGTCCGGTCTTTGGTATAATCATCAACATGAAACTGAAGATTAACGGCCAATACCTCGTCGCGGGCATCAGCTACCATGAAAGCGAGCTGATCTCCGTTCCAACCCAGTTTGGTGTTTTGACACTCTTCCAGATTCCTCTTGGCAGCCAGTTCAAGAAGGACAAATTTGAGTTGATTTGTGATCTATCGGAAACGGTCGATGTCTTAGAGCGTTTGGAAAATTTAATCTTGCGGGCCATGGCTGGCGGCTTCACGTCGGTTCCCGTGCAAATGACCGTCCCGCCCGCCAATTCCAGGGACGGTAGTACCTTTATTTCAGTGCCGTCCACGGGTCCAAAGGAATTGCTGGATTTCATGGCGGAACTGGAGGGCCGGCTCGGCCAGATTGTGCGAAGGTTCGTTGGCGTTCTACGCTGGCGCTTTAATACGGACGGCGAACACAACGTCGTGAAGGCGTTTCTCGGGGCACGATTCTCGCTCGACGGAGTGGAGTGGCATGCATTTCCACCCCAGTTCCAGCTCGATCTGGAGTTCCGACGGGATCTTTTGCTGAAGGGGCTGCGAGCAGAGTCGGAATCATTGGGCGACCTGCTTGGGACGGGGATGTACGAGCCGGTCTATCACGAGATGATCCGCGAAGCTTGGGCGCTTCGTCGCAGTAACCAGCGTAGTTGTCTGCTCTTGGCGGTGGCGGCATTGGAGACGGCCGTGAAGCAGTGCGGCTCCGCACTTGCCAAGGATTCCGAGTGGCTGCTACTCAATCTCCCAGCCCCGCCAGTCGCCAGGATACTCCAGAAGTGGATTCCGGAGTTGCCAGCGCTATGTAAAATCAACGGAAAGGTGCTTCCACCTCCCAATCGCATCACAAAACTGTTGAAGGACGCTGTCGAGGCCCGTAATGCGTTAGCCCATAAGGGCGAGATTGAAGTGGAACCGCACCTCCTTCGCAACATACTCGACGCTGTTCAGGATACACTGTGGATGCTGGATTATTATCAGGGACATCAATGGGCTCTCGGCCATGTGCGGACCGAAACCATCAAGGAACTTCAAACGGCGGCGGGGCCAGCTACCGCGGGATCGCCGCCCCTGGCCCCCACTACGGAAACTCAATGAGAATCCTTGGCCCATGTTTTGGCCGCGTGTGACGGCTGTGGGGTGAACGGAAGGCTGGGGGTTCGGGGTGTGTCCCGACGCATCGGGACAGCCTGCTGCAGAAAACACGTCTGTTCGGGGGCCGGCAAGATGCCGGCGTTACGGGGTTGTGCCTGATTCCGCCGACCTGAGTTGCTCTGCGGCCAGAAGTTGGTTGGCCAGCTTGTACCCATCGGAGCTGACATAAAATATATCGCCCCCTCGGCTCTCCACCAGCCCGGCATCCACCAACTGATCGAAGGCGGTCCAATACGCGGCCTTCCGTCGCTCGTCCTCCTTCGTGAATTTCATTTGTCCAATGACCGTCCTGCCTTCAAGGTAGGTTCTCCGGATCAGCTGGCCGTTAGATTTGACAGCATGGATGAGAAGATCGGCCGCCTCCGGCAGGAGGTCGGTGGCGAGTGGTGCTGGCTGGGCCAGTTTCGCAAGGATCGCGGCTACCAGTGATTCCAGCGTTTCATCGAGGGCGCTGCGCGGATCGCCTGCTGCGGTGGGGTGCCCGTCACGGGCGGCGACAAGCGCCTTATCCCTGTCCTGCTGGCATTCGTCGACGGTGAGTTTTTGTAGCGTTCCATTTGCAAGCTTTTCGACTAACTCTCTAATTTCCGATTTAATCTTTATTGGATCACCTCCGCGCAATTCCAAGGCTTGGTACTCGCCCATCCAGCCCGGCAGGCTGGCGGGGTCAAGTTTCCAGACAATTGGAATGACCGTCTTGCAGTGGCCGATTGCAGCGCCGAATTCCTGGTGAACCATCGGTGATCGTACTGCGGCCTCGCTGGCCAAGACGAGAATGACGTTCGCCTCGTTCAGTTTGGTGCGCAGTTCTTGTGACCACTGGGCACCAGGGGCAAGGCTGGCGGTGTCGAGGAATGCTGAAAGACCTGCTGCCTGCAGCAGATTGCGAAACCCTTCGGCAATTTTTGCGTCTTGCCGGGAGTAACTGATAAATACGTCGAGCATTAACTTCCCTTCGTGTGTTGTTCGTGAAACAGGGTGGTTGCGTGTGAGGCCCAGCCGAGGAATTGGTACACCCCCATGGCAGTTAGTCGCTCGTTTCCTTGCAGGTTGGCATCAAGCCGCATGCCGCCCGGGAAAAAACGCTTAAACTTTGACATGGATTCGTAGACTGCTTGGTTGTCCTTCAGCTTCGCACTGGCGGCCAGGTCTTCCATTGCCGCCTTCAGTCCTGCATCCATCGGTGGGGCCGTTTGTAGAAACAAATCCAGCAGTAACGCCGTCGCCTCATATACAGTTGGCTCCGTAATTCCCTCGATGGCGTAGTTACGAATTGAGGAACTTATCCTTTCCACTTCTCTTAATTTGTCATCCGGAGATTTATTGGTGTCTTTCAGAACTTTGGTAACACGGTGAACCAACTCCTGGGTGTGGATGAAACTGCCGGCCAAATGAAATTTTTCAGCCGCAAAATGGCCAGCGAGCACTGTAGTGAGGCAGAGCTGATAGATCGTCTCTCCAAGGTCGGCCAGGCTGTTTATCGATAGTTGCTGCCCTTTTTGTTTACCTGGTCTCGCGAGAAAATGGTGTGATTCTGCTCTTCCTTGGTGAACCGCTGCCGACCGCGCGTTGTAAAATTGTGTCGCCCATTCCGGCAGGCGGGGAACAGGCCCAAGGAGCGTTTGCAGGGACCGGACAAAATGTTCTGTAACGCCCGGATTCCGCCTTGCGCCTTTAACGGCCTCGCCTTCCATTTCGGACTCTGACAGGCTTACTTCTAAAAGGCATTCGAAGGCTGTGGCTAAAAATACCAGTCCAGCTTCTTCGCTTTCCAGATTATTTGAGGTGGATTGATTATACCATTTCAGTGAGCGAAATACTCTTTCGAGAAAGGTGTCGTTTCCTATCAGTTCGGGTTTTGTCTCAAGCAGTTGAACGATTGGCCGATTCTCACTTGTTCGCGACTGCTGATCCATTAGGCGTTCAAGGTGCGTGAGCACCCCAAGATTATGCATATCACTGTTGCCATATATCTTTGCATCCAAACGCACTGAAATTGCTTTTTTGAATCTGTTGTCTACGTTCCGCAATCCGATGTAGGCAGGTACAATCTCCCACCCGCCACCGGCGCTGGGTCTAGGACTTTCCAATACTATAGGGCCATTTGATTGCCGAATTGGGCTATGTAATGTGCCTAAGCGCAATAAATACAGGGTAGACTGTTCATATCGATAGGAATATTTACTAAGAATAAACGCCAGCAACTGCTGGGCCGCGCTTAATCGCTTAAATTGCGGCTCAGGATTATTTTCTATGAGTTGCACTACTGCGTAGGACATCTGACTGATACGTTCGTTGTGTCGTAAATAAAAAATCTGAAAAAGTTTTTTTAGATTTTCGGCATCGGCTGCTTTTAAGTCAGCAAGATCATGATTCCCACGAAACGTGGTGCCGAAGATGGTGACCGGATTCTCGGTCCAAATGTACGGAAGAATTGCATAATAGGTGTGGGTAATACTCGGACCGCTTCTCGTGGGTATTGCGGGGGATTCTTGCATGGGCCTCTCGTGGGTGCGTCAAGTTATCCGGCGTTCACACCGTTCCATTACAAAGAATTATTATGCCCGGCCGGATTTGGCACAGCAATGATCCCGATCCGGGCGACTGTTCCGCTGGTCAGAATGCCCCTCTTTATCGGCCTCGCAGATCGGATCGTTAATTCTTATGTTTTTCGATCAACTTAGTCGATTGTATCCGATATACTGTTATTATCGGCACGGATGGGTCTAAACTTTAATTGGCCATGGAATTTTTTGTGTTGGGCGCGACCCGTTCCGGCGCACTGGTGCGGATTTATGGGGTGGGGAATGTGGGGCGTGTTGGGTGGTGGGATTTACGCGGAAAATTTGTATGGCCGAGACGTGAAGTTTCGGCGGCGGGTTTTATGAATGTCGGCCTAACCAGAGGGTTTATGAAGCACTGCCGGGCTGCCCGGCGATTTTGTGCCCATGTTCTGCGAGCCGATATTTTGGTAATCGGCTGGACGCGCTGCTAAGTGCGAGACGTTAAGCGGCGGGTCACAGTGCCACGATGATTTGTTCATTGGTCATTGATCATTGGCCAATGTGCGCGGTGTGCGCCTCTCTTGCGCCCGCGGCGGGAATTACAGTCTGCCTCGCAGTTGATGGATTTAGCTTCTGATTATTTTCAGCAGTAGCCGGTAATTTTCCATTGTGGGACGATGGCGGTAGAATTTCGGCACTTGCGGTTCGCTTCTGATGCGGGTGTCAGGCGAACGTTGGAAGCAGACTGTGCGGAGAATGGCGTTCATGCGATATTTAATTACCGGTGGAGCAGGATTTCTGGGGCGGTGTATTACCCGCAAACTCACCGGCAGCGGTGTTTCATTAAGCGATATCCATATTCTGCGAAGTAAAGATTGCGACCTGACCCGGCAGCAGGCCACCGAGGACATGGTGGCTCGCCTGAAGCCTGATATTATTTTGCACCTGGCGGCGCAGGTAGGTGGCATCGGGGCGAACCGGGAAAACCCCGGGCGGTATTTTTATGCCAATATGGCTATGGGATTGCACCTGATGGAAGCCGCGCGGATACATGCGGTGAAAAAGTTTGTGCAGGTGGGAACTATCTGCGCGTATCCCAAATTCACACCCGTTCCGTTTAAGGAAAGTGACTTGTGGAACGGCTACCCCGAAGAAACCAATGCTCCTTACGGCATTGCAAAAAAAGCGTTGCTGACGATGTGCCAATCGTACCGACAGCAGTATGGCCTGAATGCGATTTATTTGTTGCCGGTGAATTTATATGGTCCGGGTGACAATTTTGATTTGCAATCGTCGCATGTCATTCCAGCATTGATCCGGAAATTTGTGGAAGCCCAGCGGGCCGACAGTGCCTTTATAACGGCATGGGGTACAGGTCAGGCGTCGCGTGAATTTTTATATGTTGAAGACTGCGCTGAGGGAATTGTCGCGGCGATGGAGCATTACAACGCCCCGGAACCGGTGAATCTGGGAGCGGGTCGTGAAATCACCATTCGCGCGTTGACGGAGTTGATCGGAAAACTCTGTGGATTCAAAGGTGAAATACGCTGGGATCCTTCCAAGCCCGACGGCCAACCGCGGCGCTGCCTGGATACCACACTGGCTAAAAAACTTTTTGGCTTTTCGGCCCGGACATCGTTGGAAGATGGATTGGAGAAAACCATTGCCTGGTACCGGGCCAACGCGGTATAGCCCCGTCTTTGCCGCTCGGTGGTAGCCCGATTCTGTTTTTTATGGAGTTGGAATATGCCTTCAGACCCCAAGGGCCATATCCCGCCGTGCGGTACACCCGCGTTAAAACGCCGCGAATTTGTCCGGTTACTGGCCATTGCGGGGGCCATCATCACATTTGGGCAGGGCGAAAAAAACGCGGTATCCACCGCGGCGGCAAATACGGCGGACGAAGAAGCGGGTTACGGCGTTTCCGCGGAAGCTTTTAACCGGGCGCGCCACCGCGCTATAGCCTTGATCGCTAAAATGACGCTTCCGGAACGCGTAGCACAGTTGGGCGTCAACACGCCGGCAATCAAGCGACTGGGCGTAAAACCCTACCATTTTTTCCAGCAGGCCCTGCATGGCCTGTGCAAAAAAGGTCCGGTGACGAGTTTTCCCTGTACGCTGGCCTTGGCCAATACATGGAACACGGAATTATTTGATCGCATCTACACTGCTGTATCGGATGAATCACGGGCGTGGTACGGTAAGCATGGCGGCGGATTAATCATGCGGTCGCCCCCGGTGGTGAACATGGCGCGTGATCCGCGATGGGGGCGGATGGAAGAAACGCTGGGAGAAGATCCGTGTCTTACCGGCACGCTGGCGGTTCATGCCATCAAGGCGATGCAGGGAAATAATAAAAATTATCTTAAAACCGCCGCCACCGCCAAACACTTCCTCTGCTACAACACCGAAGATGACCGCATGACCGCCGATGCCAGTGTGGATCCGCGCAGCTTCTGGGAATATCACACCCGGGCATTCCGCGCCTGCGTGGAAGAGGGGCATGTATTTTCCATCATGACCACCTACAACGAACTCAACGGCCTGCCGACAACGGCGAATCGCGCCACGTTGACTGGTATTTTGCGCGATCGCTGGGGATTTCGCGGTTTTGTCACATCGGATTATTATGCCGTGACGCAAATTGTGAAAGGTCATCATTTTGTTCCCAACATGACCGAGGCGGTGGCCATTTCCCTGGAAGCGGGATGCGATCATGGCGCGGGGCCGGAATATCAGAAATATCTGCTCAAAGCTCTGCATCTGGAACTCGTGACGGAAACGGATATTAACCGCGCCTTAGCGCGGGTTTTGACCGTGCGATTTTTACTTGGGGAATTTGATCCGCCGGAGTCGGTGCCGTATACAACCATTTCGCCATCGGTATTGAATTCTCCAGCACACCAGAAGCTTGCGGTGGAAGCGGCCCGGCAGTCCATTGTGCTGCTAAAAAACGAGCATCATTTTTTGCCATGGAATATCAAAAAGATTAAAAGCCTGGCCGTGATCGGCCCGATGGCGGATGTTTGCCACCTTGGCGGCTACAGCGGGCAGCCGGACGTGCGGATTTCGCCATACAGAGGAATTTTGGAAAAATGGGGTTACGGGTCCGGTGGAGGTCCCAGCGTGGAATATTTGTGGTCAAGCAGGCACGGTGATTTGTGGGTGGCTCCCGGATGCACCGTGTCCGGACCCCCCAGCCCGGATCTTATCCGGGGGGCTGTCGACGCGGCGCGCCGCGCCGATCACGTCATTTTAGTGTGCGGCTCCGATCAGGCGGTGGACCGCGAAGGTCATGACCGCAGAGATATTACGCTGCCCGGCGCGCAGCATGATTTAATCAAGGCTGTTTTCAAGGCCAATGCCAACACCGTGCTGGTGCTTTCCACCAACACCTCGCAGGCCGTTGTCTGGGAACAGGAACATCTGCCGGCGATTATCTGTGCCCAGTTTGCCGGACAGGCGCAGGGGACGGCCATAGCGGATGTGATCTTCGGCCATTACAACCCCGGCGGAAAATTGGCATCCACCTGGTACGCATCCATTAAGCAACTGCCGCCCTTTCACGACTACAGCATTATTCCGAACGGCGGAAAACAACCGTTAAAAGAGGGACAGGATCTGGGGCGCACGTATATGTATTTCAAGGACAATCCGCTTTATCCATTCGGCTTTGGCCTAAGTTACACCACGTTTGCGTACAGCCAATTAAAGCATAATCGTATGTCCCTGGTTCCCGGCTCTAAGATAACTCTGCATGCCACAATTACCAATACCGGCAAAGTGGCGGGAGATGAAATTATCCAATGTTATATTCAAGCGCCACCGTCACCAGTGATTCGCCCGATTAAACAACTCGTCGGTTTCACGCGTATTTCGCTAAAGCCCGGAGAAAGCCGGCAGGTACGGTTTGTGATTCATCATGAAGACCGAGCCTTGCACTATTGGGATGTAAAGCAATGGAAATTTGTGATCCAGTCGGGGACTGTGAAGGTTCTGATCGGCGCGTCCTCATCAGATATCCGCCTGCGCGGGAAATTTGACCTTCAGAGCTGAGCTGCCGATGGCAAAAAATATGCGGTCCGCCTGGCCCCAAAGCTGCCTGACAAACCATTCCGCTGCGCAGTGACGGGGAACCATGTGACGGGAATTACCACAAGTGAACCACGATGGTAAGCTCGGCGATGCTTTCGGTAGCCGAACGTATATCCAAGGCCTGACCAGCCTGCGTTGACGGTCCGGTGCGAGCGGGTCTGTTTGGAGCAACCTTAATTACTGCTGCCGGCGGCACCGGAGGCTGGGGCGGCGGCGGTTTTGCCGGCGAGATTGTCTGTGCTCCATGCTGATGAAAAAAAGCCGAGATAATGGCTGGGAGACTGGGCGGAAAATATGCCCGCCAGCGGAAATGCGCTGATGCTGCGCCGATGCCAGCCAATGGAGTCAAACCAAGTCACCGAGCCGGAGGGTTCCATGACAGCCATCAGGTCCGTCAGGGGCGGGGCGATGCGGGCCAACGGAACGGGCAACTGAATGTCGGCCTTGGAGAGCATGGTTTGCAGTTGCTCGGTAAGCAGCTTATAGCCCGCCGCCAGAAGCTTTGGTGAGTCGGTAAAACTGATGGTCGCGGCCGATGGTGGATTGCCGAGTTTAGCGAGCACCCGCTTAAATGCGGGATTATCAAGTACCGATGTTTTTGCTTTTTCCTGCCTGATGGCTGTGCGCATCGTGTTGAGATTCAGCGTGATAAAAAAGTTATTATTATCGATGGCGTAACAAAGTAATGTGCCCGCCGCACCGACTTCATTAATGGTTACTTCACCCATTTGCACGGAATTCATCGACAGCGTCTTGGCGCTCATGCCGTGCTGGCGGGCCATGGCATTTCCCCCCATTACGGCCACGGGCATCAGCACCGCCAGAGCCTGCATAATACGATTGGGATGCCGCAGTCGATTGGCCAGGACGTAGCCGTCAAACGGAGGCAGCCCGCGCGATGGTAATGCATACATCAGCCAATGCCCACCCAGCGCATGAATCAAATCCTGCCGCAAATCCACACCGGTCATCTGATTGACCGTTTGCAACCCTTGATTGATCGGTTTGCCGTGTCCATCAGCTTTTGCGGCGGCCAGCAAGCCATTGGTCACAGTGGTCAAGTTCAGATGAAAAACCGCAGCGCCCACGGCATTGGCCGGTACAAGCTTAAGCAAGGTTGTGGCATGTCCGGGGTGTATGGGCGGATGCTGGTAGACCATTAAATTAGCCTCTCGCCATTGGCCGTCCACCAGCCCTGCTGTCATCGCGTAGGTTTTATACACTTGATCCGGTGTTCCGACATTGAGGCTTCTAAGAAAGATCTTCGCTTGCGGGACACGTTTGGCATATTTGGCCAGCAACAGTTCGTCGCTTTTCGCGGCAGCAAAATTCGTATAAACGCTCAAAACCGGGTTCGTGATACCGTGGGGAACAGCCTTTTGAAATCTCGCAACGGCCACTAACGGATCGCCTTTGCCCGTTAATGTCTGCATCATCTCGGAGGTGGGGTTTATAAAATCATACACCCAGGAACCGGAATAGCCGATTTTGGCGTCAACGTGTGCGGCAGTGTTTGTATATTTGTGCCCTTGTTGTATTCCTTGCAGAGCGGTCATGATAGCATTTCGATCTTTGACCGCCTTGACAAGTATGCCGATGGAAAGCTTGGATTGCCCGGCAGCCAGAGGTAAAACATAAACAGCACACGGGTGATTGAAGAACAGCGACGCCATTTTGCCAACGTGTTTTTCCCGGCGCATCGTCGCGGGGCCGCCATTGTCATGTGCGGCCAAAATGGCCGGTATATCCTGCTTGAAAAGATCCCCAAAATGGCTGTTTTTCAAAATCTTTGCCAGCCGCGAAGATTGAAATCCCGGCCAGTTTTCAGGCTTGCCAGCCCACCCCATATAAAAAGCGGCATTGCCCGGTACATACTGTGCCACCGGTGCCGCAACGGTTGCCGCGCCGGCCGCCTGCACCAGGCTGCAAGCCGATACCAGCGTTAGCGCTGCCCCTGCCAGAACCAACGCCCGAAAATTTCTCACCGCAGAAGTTTGAAGTCTCATTAATTAATCACCCTTTTTTTGCGAATGCTTAAAGGTACTGCCCACTATTGGGTTAATCCACTTATTCCGCCACGCCATCATACCAGACTAACGCACAGACCACATTTTAGTAGCAGCTCACGGGGTAGTTCCATCGACGCCAATTTTTTTAATGAATTGGCCGGTGCGCAATGCGATGCCTATAATGCTCTGGGGAATACCGGTTTTTGGTGTGGCGGCACGGTGGATGGCCGGGAGTTAAAGTGATGCTCCAATGACGGGGGCGGTGGGTAGTTGAACGGTTACAAGCGCCGCCGGCGTGGGAGAAATGTTATAGACGGTAGTGGATGGGATTTTTTTGAAGGAGTTCCTCATATGCTTTATTGGGCCATCATATTTCTGGTTGTGGCGATTATCGCCGGGTTGTTTGGCTTTTTGGGTGTCGCGGGGCTGGCAACAGAAATTGCAAAGATTCTTTTTGTGATTTTTCTGATTGTTTTTGTAATTTCGCTTATTGGCGGTTTTCGCGGCAGGCGGTAACGATACGCCCTTGTCTGGTGTGACGGGAGTTGTCCGATTCGCCGAAATGTGCAACGGATTATTCGACCACGACGGCTGTGCCATAACAGAGCACTTCCGAAGAGCCGCTTTGTCCGCCAAGGTCGGCGGCATCATAGCGCACGCCGACCACCGCGTTGGCACCGAGTTCCGCAGCCTGCTGCGCCATAATTTCGAAAGCTTCATTGCGCGCTTCTTCGCACATCATGATATAGCTGCGATTGCGGCCGCCGACAATGGACTTAAGTCCCCCCATGAACCCCTGGCTGATGGTGGGGGTGCGAACGACGATTCCGCGCACCAGCCCTTTATATTCCAGAATACGATGTCCATCGATGGCATTGGTCGTGGTAATAATCATAAAGTACGGTCATCCTCTACGCATTAAGCGAGATCTGGACGTGTCCTCGATCAAAGCGTTCGCAAATATTAACGCAAGAGGCGTAGATCATGCAACAACGGCGCGATATCACGCTTGTTATGTCGGTGTGAAATTCGGCTTGCCGACACAGCAATTTTGCAGCTTTGCCGGCGCTTTATTCCCTGCCTGCCCGCCGGAGTTTCAGGGGGGGCGACAATGTTCGGCTGGACGGGCAGTGAATGCCCAGTGCCGCCAGGGCATCATTGTGGACAATATTCCGCAGCACCTCCCGCGGGATAATCGGCATGGGGGACCCCATCGCAAACTGATTGATGTTGTAGAGTGTATCAATACAATCCGTGGCGGTGGAGAATGGAAAATCACTGCCAAAAAGCAGTCGGCTGGTCACCTGCATTTCATAGGCCCGCAATAACGCATCCCATGCGATCCAGGGACGTCGCAACAACCCTGCGATCCCGGCAAACACATTATTATGTTTGGCCAGAAGCATGAGGGTTTCATCTACCCAGGGATAACCCATGTGGCTTACGACTAATTTAAGATCAGGGAAGTTGCGGGCGATTTCATCCAGCAGAAGCGGGCGGGCGTATTCCAAGCGGGTGTGAGCCGAGTTATAAGGTCCGCTGGAAAAGATCACGGGCAATTTTAAGATCGCCGCGGACTCGTAAATTCGCATGGCTTGCGTGTCGCAGGGGTGAAAATCCTGCGCGGCGGGGGCGACGACCAGCCCCTTAAGCAACGTATTGTGTCCGATTTCCGCGACCTGTGCGGTGGCATCGGGATCTGTGGGATCAAGCCCGGCAAAGCCAATCATTTGATCCGCATGTTCACTGCAATAATCGGTAATAAGGTCGTTGGGGATGTACGCCCCGAGATAGCGGCTTTTAAAGCCCAGCACAAAGCTGCGCTGCACAGGCTCAGCGGCGAGATAATGGGAAGCGGTATCGGCCTTGGGCAGAAGTCGGACTTGTTCGTGCCCGAAGCGCGTGGGTTGGGCAATGCGGTTAATGGCGTCGCGGCCCAGTTGTTCGGGGCTTTGCCAGATACTGGTGTGACAATCAATAATCATTAACGGTCAAGATACTCGCTGCACCGGGGGCGGGCAAGCAGTCCTGTTTATCGGTCTGGTTTATCGTCTAAACCGGGGCCGGATGCTTTACTCAACAGCCCTCAAGGCCTAAAGTACCCACTTGGAAACTTGCGGAGTTGAAAATTATGGCCGTTCATGTGGTGGAAAAAGTGAATAATCCGGTGCGGGTTGCGCAAATCGGCCTGGGTGGTGGGATTGGGCCTTTGCACCTTGATGAAATGGAAAAAAATCCGAATTTTTCCATCGTAGCGGGGTGTGATTCCCGGTTGGAAAGCGAAGCAGTTGCCAAGCAAGCCGCACGAATTACCGCGCTGGGAGGGAAAATTTCATCGGATTTCCGCGAAGTACTTAAGGACCCGCAGGTGGAGGCAGTCTGTATTGCCGCACCCCATTTCTTGCACCGGGAAATGACGGTCGCGGCCTTTGAGGCCGGCAAACATGTGCTGGTGGAAAAGCCCATGGCGACGCACCCCGATGATTGCCGCGCCATGCTGGAGGCCCAGAAAAAGTCTGGTAAAGTTGGCGCGGTGCAGATGCAGCATGTGGGAAGAAAATCGGTTCTGGAACTGCGCCGGCATATTCAATCCGGAGCGATCGGCCCGATCAAGGAGATATTTCTTTCAAGTTTGTGGTGGCGTGAAAATCCCTATTTTGAGCGCGTGGCATGGGCTGGAAAGAAAATGTTTGGTAATACCTGGAACCTTGATGGCATTATGTTCAATCAGGCGATTCACTTTATTAATCAGACCCTGGTTCTGTGCTCCCAGGGTGATTTGCCGGCTGTGGCGGATACGCGGGATGTGCAAGTGGCTTTGTATAAATTTCATGATACTCCCGCCTTGGAAATGGAAGATTGTGCGTTTATTTCAGCCACGCTTAATACGCCGGATGCACCACGGCTGTGGGCGATTGCCACAACGTGCAGCCGGGTTGATCGGCACTCCATTGAATTAATTGGAACTCATGGCCGGGCCTTATGGAATGGTGTGGGCTACTTATTTGTTGACGGGCAGCCAGCGCTGGAATTTACCGATGACAACAAGGAATTCGGTGGTACGTCGCGTGTGTTTAATAGCTTTGCGCAGGCGGTGCGAACCGGAACACGGCCGCTGACAGATTTTTCGGCCATTTGCAAAACCACGGATTTTGTATTCTCATGTTATCAGAGCGCGGGCTGGAAAATCAAAAAGGCCCCCTGGAGCGCTACCGATACGTTGCCGGAAATTTTCCGGCAGGTACATCAGCAGCGTAAATTGCCGGCGGCGCTGAAATCAGTGCCGTCCTGGGCGTAAAAAATTCGGGTAGTGGCGCGGGCCGGCTGAAAGTTCGGAAATATGCTCGCAGCAATCAGGAGTCGCATGTGTCAATAGTAAAAACCACCGGCATAAAAGCCCGGCAGGATGTAACCACCTTATCCAATGGCTTAACATTGCTGGTGGAGTCGATGCCCGACGTGCGATCCGCCGCGCTGACCATTCTCACGCCCATGGGGGCCGCATCAGATCCGGCCGATGGTTTGGGGAGTGCCAATGTTCTGGCGGATTGGATAACGCGCGGGGCCGGCGAAAGAGATAACCGCGCAATCACCGATTACCTTGATTCATTGGGCGTGCAGCGATCCACGAGTGCCGAGACGGTGTTTATGCGATTTAACGCGTCGATGCTGGCCGATAAGTTGCCGCAGGTATTGCCGGTTTACGGGGATATATTATTGCGGCCCATGCTGCCGGACGCGGGTTTTGGCCCGGCGCGAGATTTGGCCATGCAGCAATTAGATGCCATTGAAGATGAACCTGCGCAAAAGCTGAATCTGCTGATTAAATCGCGTCATTTTCCGCAACCGTATGGCCGGCCGGTGGTGGGAAAAAAGGACCATCTCACGGCGTTAACGCCCGCGGGACTACGCCAGGATTTTGCAACCCGATCAACAGCGCGAGGCTCCATTCTGGCGGTGGCGGGGGCGGTGGAATTTGCGGCGGTGCGGGATATGGTGGAACAGCATTTCGGATCGTGGCAGTCTAAAGAACCCGTGCAGATGCCGGTCAAAGCCGCGGCGGGCGGGGTGTGGCATGAACAGCAGGCCAGCAATCAGGTGCAGATCGGCCTGGCGTTTGATGCGATTCCGGAGTCCGATCCGGACAGCATTGTGCTGCAATTGGCGATAAATATTTTAAGCGGGGGCATGGGTGCTCGGTTGTTTTCGGAAATTCGAGAAAAGCAGGGCCTGTGCTATTCCGTCAGCGCGGGGTATATGAGTTTGAAACATTTTGGCGCGGTTCTTGGATACGCCGGTACCGTGCCGGAGCGGGCGCAAAAAACACTGGATTCGTTTCTGCATGAATTGCAGCGTTTCAGCGCCGGTGCCCAGCGCGATGAACTTGACCGGGCGCAGGTGGGCATGAAAGCCCGGGTGATTATGAATGGGGAAAGTTCCGCGGCGCGAGCCGGTGCCATCGCCCATGATTTTTATCATTATGGCCGCCCGCGCACACTGGACGAATTGCGTGCCCGCATTGAAAGTGTTGATCTTAAACGCCTCAATGCGTTTCTTGATACGCATCGGGCGGGCAAAATGACGGTAGTGACAATCGGGCCGGCCCCCCTGGCGGTTCCCGTGGATATGATTGGTTAATAGCGCGGCAGGCGGCGAACGCCTGTGGCGCGGTGCCCGGCGGCAGGATAATACCCGGAGAGTTTTTTTCATGGTTACATTTAAGCATACACAATTAAAAAACGGCATGGATATCGTGGCGGAAATAAATCCCGATGCCCAAAGCGTCGCCATTGGATTTATGGTGAAAACCGGTTCACGGGATGAAACCGATGACGTGTCCGGCGTGTCGCATTTTCTTGAACACATGATGTTCAAAGGAACTTCCCGCCGCTCGAGTGCGGATGTAAATCGGGAATTTGACGCCATGGGGGCGCGTAACAACGCCTTTACCAGCAATGAGGTAACGTGCTACTGGGCCCATATTCTTCCGGAGTTCCTGCCCGCCGCCCTTGATCTGCTGGCGGACATGATGCGCCCGGCTTTACACAGCGATGATTTTGACATGGAAAAGAAAGTTATCCTTGAGGAAATCGCCCTCTATCTGGATCGCCCCGGCCATGTCTTGTATGAAGCGATTATGAAAGACCATTTCCGCCGTCATCCGATGGCGTATTCCATCCTGGGCACAAAGGAATCCATCACCGCGTTAACCCGTGATCAGATGAAAACCTATTTTGACGCCCGCTACGGACCGGGCAATATGGTGCTGGCCGTGGCCGGTAAAATGGACTTTGATGAATTACTGCGGCTATCGGAAGAAAAGTGCGGACATTGGAAGCATCTGGATGTGCAGAGACAATATCCCGCGGCAGAGATAAAAGGTGGCCGGCGACACATCGCCGATCCTAAGCTTAAGCGGCATTACGTTGCTTTAATGTGCCCCGGCCCCTCGGCACAGCATGACGGCCGGTATGCGGCGCAAGTGCTGGCGGATGCGGTTGGAGATCATGAAGGGTCGCGATTTTACTGGGCGCTTGTTGAGCCTGGTTTGGCGGATGAAGCGGATTTTTCATTTTACCCGCACGACCAGGTTGGAAGCTTTTTTGCCTATGCCTCGTGTGATCCGGCGCGATCCGGGCAGGTCGCCGATATCCTGCAAAGCGAACTAAAAAAAATAATTCTCCACGGTTTGACCGACCAGGAAATTTCCCGCAGCAAAAATAAAATTGCCACCGCCGCGGTTTTACAGGGGGAACTGCCGCTGGGCCGCATGCGTAATATCTGCTCGCGCTGGATTTACAACAAGGAATACAAAACCCTTGAAGAAGACCTGCAACTGCTGGAAAGCGTCGACGCCGCCGCCATAAAAAAGGTGATTCAGGAGTATCCATTCGACCCGATCACCACCACAACGCTGGGAGCGGCGGCGGCATGACGGTGCGTTGACCCATGGCTGCGGCACCGCCCGCGCCGAACAAACCGTCGGATCATCGCGCCTGCGGTATCGCATCCAACTCAACGCTGCCGCATTGAGCTAAGGGACGTGTTGGCGCAATGGGCGATGGCGTTGTACAAAAAGGGATATGTTTCTTCATTTCAAACGGCAACCCGGTCGGCAATTCATACTCCCTGTGGCGCGTTTCGCCGTTTGGCTTGAGTCGTGTTAGAATTATCCGCAATGCATACAGGTGAAATATGATAAAGAAACTGCGCATCTGGAACTTTAAGAGTCTGCTTGACACAGAAGTTGAGCTGTCGCCTTTGACCGTGCTCATTGGCCGCAGCGGCACCGGGAAAACTAACTTTTGGCATGCCTTGGCCTTGTTACAGCGATTGATTTCCGCCGCCGGTCCGCAGCAATTTGGCGATTTGACTCATCATCTTGGCGGTTGGGATACGCTGGGTCCAGCTGGATTGGAGAAGTTCATCACGTCCTGGGAGATCGTCTTTAATGTGGACGGTGTGCAGGGGGATTACCGCTACTTGCTGGATATTCAGGGACATCGCGCTGGTGCGCCAACGGGATCACCCGTGAAACGAGAACTTCTATCACTTGCGGGGAAAACAATTTTCGAGCGGGTGGACAACAAATGGATTACCGAACCATTACTAAAGGTTCCGATGCAACAATCGGCGATGCTGGGGTGGCTAACGGGCTTGCCGGAAATCAATGTTGCCTATCTCACGCTTACGCGGGGAATAGGCTGTTACGATTTTCCCGCCAATGTTTTGGCGAACCCAAACGCGGGCACATCGGCCGCTGACGGCTTTGGCCTTCGCCCCGACGGTGCCAATTATTTTGCCGTGCTTGATGGAATTCTCGGTAATCTCCAGTCGCTTCATAATTGGCGTGAAATTGATGCGGCCATTAAGAAATTATCAGCTTCCGTGGAAGCGCTTACCACTTCCCCCTTCCATCACGAACGCGTGACAGTATCGTACCGTTTCGGAGGGCAAATTATCGCGTTGCCGCTGTCACGACAATCTGGCGGCTTTCGTCGCTTCCTGGCGCATTTATTAGCCATTTACCAGCAACCGCCCACACAGGTCGTGGTTTTTGAGGAGCCGGAGAATGGGATTTTCCCAGGTGCGCTGACGATGTTGGGGGACTTCATGCGCGCGGCAAATGAAAAATTAGGAACGCAATTTATCCTCACTACTCACAGCCCACAATTGCTGGATGCCTTCGACGCGGATTCGATCAGGGTTGTGGAAATTTCGGACAAAGGAACAAAGATTGGGCCTTTGGCGCAGGGGCAGCGTAGCGCGCTAATGGATAAACTGCTTAGCCCTTCGGAATTGCTCACGGTGACTCACCCTGAAATGGCTGAAGAAATGACATCGAAAGCCGGGGTATAGCGCGGTGCCGATACCCAAAATTATTCCATTTGTGGAGGGGCAGGGCGACGTGCAGGCCGTGCCGATCTTGGTAAAACGTGTGCTTGCAAACATATTGGGGGCACAATTTGCGGCCAACCCTGTAGATATTTGTGATGCGTGGCGCGTTGGCCATCTACACAGATTGCAGGCCTCCGCCTGCGCGCAATGGATTCGCCTTCTAGCAGTGGCCGGACGTACCGGGGCCTCGGCAGTGTTGCTCGTACTCGATGGCGATAATCTTGGAAAGCTCTGTCCGGTGGAGGTGGCGCGGGCATTACGCAAATCTGCACAAGTCAATGGGGCAGGGGGCGGATTTTCTGTTGGGGTTGTTTTTGCCATGCAGGAGATGGAATCGTGGTTTATCGCGGACGCGCAGGCTCTGAGCTTACGCTCGAATACCCAGCCATTACGCGGGGTTAAGCCGCTGACGGCAATCCCCGATAATCCCGAACATGGCCCGCGCGACGCGAAGGGTTGGCTGTCACACAATATGCCAAACGGCTATAAGCCGACGATTCATCAGGCCGAGTTCGCCAGATTGCTGAATATTCAAAGGGTACGCTCACAAAACCTGAGGTCATTCCAGCGATTTGAGCACGCCGTTCAGCAGCTTTACGCCGCAGTGGTTTCAGGTCCCCATATTGCGACGCCCTGACGCGTACCTCGCTGGGGATCCGCCCGGCATTGCCAAAACGGGTTTTTAAATTCCGGTCGGTGCTACGACGCTGGATTCTCCTGGGCCCGCGGTATGGCAGAACCGCTGGGAAAATGGCTGATGCTTGAAAAATATGTCGCAACATGTTCGGATTTTATGCGTTGTACCACTACAATCAGGCATCGGGTCAGGCGGGGTGGTGGGGCCGCGCACAAGGGGCTGATTTGGGTGAGGAAACGTAGGCCGCCGGGCGGCGTGTCGGCAGAGCGGCGGGAAGATTTTTGGCGTGGCTGATTCGGAGTGTTACATTGCTGCCAGTGCGATCTAAATTCTTGAACTATGGTAAATTTTGTATGTCTGTCCTGCGATTGGCCGCAATTGGGGCCGTCATAATGCTTGCCTGTCGCGCTGTGCCGGTGGCGGCCTTTGGTCCGGAAGATGTTGCGATGTTCCCGCCGACGGCGGCGGCCAAGCCGTACATAGATTTTGACGGAAAAGGCTTTATTATCCGAGGCAAACGGGTATTTATTGCATCTGGAAGTCTGCATTATCAGCGGGTGCCGCGGGCGTTATGGGCCAG
The DNA here is from genome assembly GCA_027313145.1 of Phycisphaerales bacterium. GTDB lineage: Bacteria > Planctomycetota > Phycisphaerae > WQYP01 > WQYP01 > JAMDCX01. The sequence continues at coordinate 18,915 of DAHVEJ010000027.1, forward strand.
TCGGCTGCTGAAGATGAAGCGGGCCGGCTTTAATTGTGTTCAGACGTATATTTTCTGGAGCTATCAGGAACCGCGCAAGGGTGAATTCGACTTTAAGGGGCGTCATAATCTGGCGGCCTTTTTAAAACTGGTTCACAAAATGGGTTTCTACGCCATTCTCCGCATTGGCCCATACTGCAATGGGGAATGGAGTCAGGGTGGCTGGCCGGTGTGGCTGCGGTTCATTCCCGGCATGGCGGTGCGTGAGGATGACAAACCCTTTATCCGTGCGGTCAACAGCTACTACAACAAACTTTTACCAATTGTTGCGGCCAATCAAATCAACCGCGGCGGCCCGGTGATTATGGCGCAGTTGGAAAATGAAGATTCGGACGGCTGGGGTAATGTGCTGCCCAATAATTATTACAAATATCTCTACAATAAAACCCGGGGCATGGGTATTGATGTGCCTATGTATTTTAGCGGCATGCATCATGGAAACAGTCCCGCCGGTCCCGGCCCATGGAGCACCAAAAACCGGAGCAGTCCATGGTTTACCACAGAAATGTGGACCGGGTGGTTTACGTTATACCGGACGCATCCGCCGGCGCTAAGGCAGATCAGTCGCCAGTCGATGTGGCATGTTATTGCGTATGGGGGCAACGGCTACGACGCCTATATGGCGGTGGGCGGCACCACGCCATCCTACTACGTGGATAATACCATTGGCCCCAGTTACGACTTTGCCGCACCTATTGGCCAAGCGGGTGATTTGCGGCCGCTCTATTACATCTACAAGACCGCCAATTATTTTGGACGCAGCTTTCAGCGCATCCTGGAAACCAGCATTAACGTACGCCATCTGAAATTCAAGGCTCCGCCCGGTGTGCGCGTGTTTGAGCGACAAAGCCCCAACGGAGATATGTTTTTTTATCAGAACTTATCGTTCCAACCGGTGACGGTAAAAATTCCCGATGGCTGTTCCCAGACGATAGCCGGGTTTCATCTCTTTGCGGTGGTGAAGAACTTTGCCATCAACAAAACCTTCAAATTACAGGCGAGTTGCGCGCGAATCTTCGGCATATTTAAGCAGGGAGCAACCACCACCCTGGTGACATACGGGCCGCCAGGATCGCAGATTCTTTTGCAGTTGGCCGTGCACGGGAAGATTCTATCGCAAGCAAAATCGTTCAAAAAAGAATCTGAATCCGGAGGTTTGGCGCTGCAGGTGAAAGTGCCGGCGGCGGGTCCGGATATTTACCGTATAAAAACCGCGCACCGCATCTTGCGCGTGTTTGTGGAAAGCCGCGAGGCCATGTATCACACCTGGTTTTTGAACATCGCCGGCAAGCCGGCGGTGGTTTGTGGACCCTCTTATGTTGGTCGCACCCAAGCCAGTAACGGGCACATTGTGCTTCATACGCAAATGCCGCTGGCTGATAACATTCGGGAGGCGCAGATTTATTTTGGCGATTCGTCGAAGCCGATTTCTGTCAGCTCAGGGGCCGGACCGCGGAAGGCGGCTAATTTGGCCGTTCCGGCATTTGCGCCTTGGCAGGTGCGATTGGCGGATGGTCCGGCAAATCCGAAATATGATGATAAATCCTGGATTTCCGCACCCAATCCGGTGCAGATGGGCGTGGGAGATTATCCGGGCCTGCATCAATGGTATCGCAGTAAAATAACGGTAAAAAAAGCCGGGGCCTATCGCATTTTGTTTTCGCACGTCGTGGCCACTGCGGAGGTGTTTGTCAACGGAAAATTGATCCAAGTGGGTGGGCAGCGGGCGGTGAATGTGCGGCTCAAATCTGGGGTCAATGATCTGGCGGTTTTTGCCAGTTCCAGCGGGCGGCCGAAGTTGTGGAGTTATATTGGCCCCTACACCAAAGTGGGGGCAGTGGGAATTTCCGGCAAGGCGATACTCATGAAGGTGGTAACCAAAAATCTGGTGGTGGAAAATTGGGAATACCATTATCTGGCGTTGTCCAAATCGGCGGCGATGGTGCGCGTGTTATCTGATCAGACGCATGGGAAGTTTCATAAGTTAAATCACAACGTTATTCCGGAATTTAAGAAGCCGGGCTTTATATGGCTGCGGGCCAAAATTTCCCAGATTAATGCTGATCACCTGGTGCTTTCCTGGCAACATCCCATGCCAAACGCCTTCATCTGTTTTGATGCCGGACGAGTGGATCCCCACGTGGTCGGGACGAATCCGGCACGGGCGATGCTGACATTCTGGTACGGTAAGCAGCTTAATATTCTAAGCATGTTAATACCGACCAATGCGATGCACTCTCTGGGGCAGGTATCTCTAAGCCTGTCCCGCCTGGCACCGGCCGTACGCGGTGGGGGAGTTATTGGGCCTTGGCGGATGCGTGGGGGCATGGGCTTACCATTTAATAAGTCCGGATGGAAGAACTTCACTCAAGCTCCGAATGTGCCATGCTTTTATCGCACGGCTTTTACCTGGAATCCCAAAGTAAACCCGCAGGATAAGCTGCATGTCATTATGCGCGTGGCCTGGGGTGATCTAACGGGCGGCTATATGTGGCTTAATGGTCATAATCTTGGGCATTACCCGGATACCGTCATGACCATGGGGTTGTATATACCAAGCTGCTATCTCAGGCGTGGAGCCAACCAATTGATTGTTTCCGATCAGGAAGGCCATTCGCCGGCGAACACGCGATTGGTCGTGGAAAAGACCGCCAGCCGCTGGTATACGACCTTGGCTTCCAAATAAAGGCCCACCTGCGCCCGAGCAAAATTGAGACCGAGTCTCAATTGACATCACGCACCTGAATCCCTAACATAATTCAGAGAATGTTGCTGGACTTTTTCAGGCAATCCACTTGGATTTGCCTGTTTTTAGGGGTTTTTTCCATGCCGACAGATGAAGGCACAATAGAAACACTGGCCAATCAGGAATATAAATGGGGTTTCGTCACCGACATTGAGGCGGACGCGTTACCCAAAGGCCTGAATGAAGATATTGTCCGTGCCATTTCCAAACGGAAAAATGAGCCTGAGTTCATGACGCAATGGCGGCTTAAGGCCTACCGCCATTGGCTGACCATGACCGAACCAAAGTGGCCGAATGTAAAATATCCGAAAATCGATTTTCAGGATGTGATTTATTACTCGGCTCCGAAGGCCAAAAAGCAACTTAAAAGCCTGGATGAAGTCGATCCGGAATTGCTGCGCACGTACGAAAAGCTGGGCGTGCCGCTGGAAGAGCAGAAAATATTTGCCGGTGTGGCGGTGGACGCCGTTTTTGATTCGGTATCCGTCGCGACAACCTTCAAAGCCAAGCTGGCGGAAATGGGCGTAATTTTCTGCTCGTTTTCCGAAGCCGTGCAGGAACATCCGGAGTTGATCAGTAAATATCTGGGTTCGGTGGTGCCGTATTCGGATAACTTTTACGCCACGTTGAATTCCGCGGTATTTAGTGACGGCTCATTTTGTTATGTACCCAAAGGCGTGCGCTGCCCGATGGAATTGTCCACCTATTTCCGGATCAATGCCAAAAATACCGGACAGTTTGAACGCACATTAATTATCGCCGATGAAGGGGCTTATGTCAGTTATCTCGAAGGTTGCACCGCGCCCATGCGGGATGAAAATCAGTTGCACGCGGCCGTGGTGGAACTTGTGGCGCTGAAGGGCGCACAAATTAAATATTCCACGGTGCAGAACTGGTACCCCGGTGATAAAGAAGGCAAAGGGGGCATCTATAATTTTGTCACCAAGCGCGGCAAATGTATGGACAGCGCCCGCATTTCCTGGACGCAGGTGGAAACCGGTTCCGCCATCACCTGGAAATACCCCAGCGTGATTCTGCAGGGAGATAATTCCATCGGCGAGTTTTATTCCGTCGCGCTGACCAACCACATGCAGCAGGCGGATACCGGCACGAAAATGATCCATATCGGCAAAAATACGCGCAGCACCGTGGTGTCCAAGGGCATCTCGGCGGGGAAGGGACAGAACACCTACCGCGGCCTGATTAAGATTTTGAAAAATGCCACCAACGCCCGCAATTACACGCAGTGCGATTCGCTGCTTCTGGGGGATAAATGCGGTGCCCATACCTTCCCGTACATCGAAGTTCGCAATACAAGTTCCAAGGCTGAACATGAAGCCTCCACCTCCAAAATCGGCGAGGATCAGCTTTTTTACTGCAAACAGCGCGGTATTTCCCTGGAAGATGCGGTTAATATGATTATCAACGGCTTCTGCAAGGAAGTGTTCCGGGAACTGCCGATGGAATTTGCCGTCGAAGCCCAAAAGTTGCTGGGCGTAAGCCTTGAAGGCAGTGTCGGATAGCGCGGGAATATAATTCGCGCGTTCGACCGCGGGAACGCCGGAACAACCCTGATTTAAATTTGCAAAGGAAACAAGAATTATGGCATTGGTTGAAATAAAGAATTTAGAGGCTGCCGTGGGCGGCAAGCCGATCCTGAAGGGCATTGATCTGACGATTAACCCCGGTGAAGTTCACGCCATCATGGGGCCTAACGGTTCAGGAAAAAGCACGCTTTCATCCGTGCTGGCGGGCCGGGAAACGTATACGGTTACCGGCGGCAGCGTGCTGTTTGACGGCAAAGATTTGCTGGACTTATCCCCGGAAGAACGGGCGTGTGAAGGCCTGTTTATGGCGTTTCAGTATCCGGTGGAAATTCCCGGCGTCACCACCAGCTATTTTCTCAAGGCGGCGGTAAACGCCATCCGTAAGCATCATGGTCAGGACGAACTGGATGCCATGGATTTCCTGAAAATGGTCAAAGAAAAAATGGCGTTACTGGAAATGGATAAGACGTTTTTGAACCGGTCCGTGAATGAGGGTTTTCCGGCGGCGAGAAAAAGCGCAATGAGATTTTTCAGATGGCGGTATTGAATCCAAAATTCGCCATTTTAGATGAAACCGATTCCGGCCTGGACATTGACGCCTTAAAAATTGTCGCCAATGGGGTTAACGCCCTGCGCAGTCCGGAGCGGGCCATTCTGGTGGTCACGCATTACCAGCGGTTGCTGGACTATATTGTGCCGGATTTTGTGCATGTGTTGTGCGACGGCAGAATTGTTAAATCCGGCGGCAAGGAATTGGCGCTGGAATTGGAAAAGCGCGGTTACGCCTGGCTGGAAACCGCTGCCGCTTGAATATGACGCAATAAAATTCCCCGGAGTAATTATGACCGCAACAACCATCAGCCCGGATAACACCTCAATATTTTCTGCCCTGGGCCCAAGCTATGGGTTGCCGTGGCTGCAGCAGCGGCGTTCAGAGGCTATGGAGCTGTTTGAACGTATCGGCCTGCCGCCGGTGACGCATGAAGACTGGCGGCTGACCAACACCGCACAAATTGCCAAGATCAATTTCAGCGCACCGGGCACCGGCACCCCGTTAACCCCGGAGCAACTCGGCGGCCTGTGTTTGAAAAAACTCGGTGCCCAGCAGATGGTGTTTGTAGACGGAAAATTCTCCCCGGAATTGTCCAGCCTAGGCGGAAAAGTTGAAGTTCTGACCATCCGGCAGGGTATGGAAAAACATGGCGACCGGGTGCAGCGGTTTTTGGGCCGCGAAATGCCGGGCCAATCCAATGGTTTTTCAGCCATGAATCTCGCGGCATTTGAAGATGGAGCCTTTATTTATTTGCCGCCGGATCAGGGTGACATGGGCCTGGTTCATCTGCTGTGGATCAACGCATCGCATGATCAACCGGTGGTTGCGCATCCTCGCAATCTGGTGATTGTTGGCTCCAATAACCAAATCACGCTGGTGCAAACCTATGCCGGTTTTTCATCCCAGCCCACGCTTTGCAATGCCGTGACGGAAATGGTCGTCGGCAAGGGAGCCAAGGTTGAACTCATTAAATTGCAGCGGGAAAGTGATACCGCTTTTCATATTGCCAATGAGGCCATTCATGTGCATGAGCACGCCGATGTGCAATCGCTGTGCGTAAATACCGGCGGACATCTGGTACGCAATAACATGACCGTGCACCTTGCCGAGCCTTTTGCCCAGGCCACACTCAACGGTTTGACCCTGGCGGCGGGAGATCAGCATATTGATAATCACACCATGCTGGATCATGCGCGGGAAAACTGCCCCAGTCACGAATTATATAAGCATCTTCTGGGCGGGCGGGCCGGAGCGGTATTTCGCGGAAAGATTCTGGTGCGGCCGGACGCCCAGAAAACCGACTCCAAGCAGACCAGCAAGACCATTCTGCTTTCCGACGCGGCGGTGATGAATTCGCAGCCGCAGCTTGAAATTTACGCCGATGATGTGAAATGCACGCACGGCTCGACAACCGGCCCCCTGGATGATGAGCAATTATTCTATCTGCGGTCGCGAGGCGTTGCCGCCGCGGACGCCGGCGCGCTGCTGACTTACGCCTTTGCTCGCGATGTGCTCTTGCGGATATGGCACACCGGCATGCGCGAATACCTGGAAGAATTTGTCGCCGCTGAATTGCATCGGCTGCATCTGGAACAGGCGGAATCATGACCACCACAACCACCAAACCTCGGGGATCTCAGGCGGTTAAAGCGCCGGCGTTCGACAGCGCGGCAATCCGTTCCGATTTTCCACTTTTACAGACGCAATCACACGGAAAACCGCTGGCGTATCTGGACAACGCCGCCACCAGCCAGAAGCCGCAGGCGGTTATTGCCGCCGCAGCGCGCTATTACACAACATACAATGCCAATATTCACCGGGGTGTTTATAAATTAAGTGTTGATGCCACGGCGGCGTATGAAGCCGCGCGGGAAAAAGTTGCACGATTTATCAATGCCCCATCAGAGCGGGAAATTGTATTTGTGCGCGGCGCTACCGAAGCGGTGAATCTGGTGGCGGCCACCTGGGGCATGGAAAATATCCATTCCGGAGATGAAATAATTCTTTCGGAAATGGAACACCATTCCAACATCGTGCCCTGGCAATTACTGGCCCAGCGGACCGGTGCGGTTATCAAGGTTATCTCCATTTCCCAGCGCGGTGAATTGTCGATGGATCATTACGCGCAACTGCTTTCCGACCGCACACGCCTGGTGGCTCTTACGCATGTGTCCAATGCCTTGGGCACGATTAATCCCATTGAACGCATTGTCTCCATGGCCAAAGCGCGCGGTATTCCGGTGCTCATTGACGGCGCACAATCCGTTCCGCATCTGGCCATTGATGTGCGGAAAATCGGGTGCGACTTTTTTGTGTTTTCGGGGCATAAGCTTTATGCGCCCACCGGCATCGGAGTGTTATGGGCTAAAGGTGAGCTGCTGGAAAACATGCCGCCTTATCAGGGTGGCGGAGACATGATCAGCACGGTGAGCTTTGCCGGATCAACCTGGAATGATATCCCACATAAATTCGAGGCCGGCACGCCGCACATCAGTGGAGCCATTGGCTTGGGTGTGGCGATTGATTACCTTGGCGGGATCGGCATGGACGCCATCGCGGAATATGAACATGATCTGCTGCTGTACGCCACCAAACAGTTAAACCGCATTCCCGGGTTACAAATAATTGGAACCGCGCCGGAGAAAGCCGCGGTGATCTCCTTTATCATGGAAAATATTCATCCTCATGATATTGGCACCATTGTGGATGGCGAAGGCGTGGCGATTCGCACCGGGCATCATTGCTGCCAACCTTTGATGGATCACTATAATATTGCCGCCACGGCACGGGCGTCTCTGGCGTTTTATAATAATCGGGAAGATGTGGACCGCCTGGTGGCAGCCGTTGAAAAAGTCAAAGAGGTATTCAACTGATGTCCGACCTGCGTGATCTTTACCAGCAGACCATTCTTGACCATACGCGCAAACCGCGCAACAAGCATGAAATGCCGGACGCCACCTCCACCGCCGACGGCCACAATCGGCTTTGCGGCGATAAAATCAGGCTCTTTCTGAAAGTAAATGCCGGCATCATCGAAGACATAAGCTTCACCGGGAATGGTTGCGCCATTTCCACCGCTTCCGCTTCCATGATGACCGAGGCGCTCAAGGGCAAAAGCGTGGCCGAAGCACAACCGTTGTTTGAGTTGTTTCATACCATGCTTACCAGCCCCATGGATCAGGAACCGGCTCTGGAAGCATTGAATAAGTTGGCGGTATTTTCCGGGGTGCGGGAATTTCCCGTGCGGGTGAAGTGTGCCACATTGCCATGGCATACGCTCCAGGCCGCCATTAAAAATCAGGATGCTCCGGTTACAACGGAGTGAACAAGGAGTTAGAAGCTGGAAGTTAGAAGCTAGAAGTTAGAAGCTAGAAGCTAGAAGCATTCCTGTACAGTACCTGCAGTATTGAGCAGTACATTCGGTAGTTGCAGTATTAGCAGTGGCTTCAGCGGTCAGACGGCCCTTTGTGTCTTGGTGTCGTTGGGGTGAGTAAACCACTCTCCTGCGGCACCGCCGCAACCTAATTCTAACTCCTAACTCCTAGCTTCTAATGCCTACGTACTAACCCAAAGGACCCCTTATGCCCATTACATTAACAGAAGTCGCGGCTGCGGAAATTAAAAAAATTCTCCAGGATCAGGGGATGGGAGACAAGGCGGTTTTGCGCGTCGGTATCAAGGGCCGCAACGCGCAGGGATTTAATTATCTGCTGGATCTGACGGAAGTGCGGCATGAGGATGACGTGGTGGGGCAGTCTATGGGGATCACCATTGTCGCTGATCCGATGAGTTTTCCGAGTTTGGATGGCACAGAAATTGATTTTCGGGATGCGCCCTCCGGTCGGGGATTTGTTTTTAAAAACCCGCACGCGGTAAAACTGCCCGTGAACACATCCGCGAATGCGGGTTCGCCGACACCCTCCGCATCAGCCGGCACCACGCAAGCCCATACCGGCACGACCATTACCGACGCCCTGGAGAACAAGGCGTTGGAAGCGTCCATCGTGGAAAAATTGCGGACTATTTTTGATCCGGAGATTCCCGTAAACATATACGATCTGGGCCTGATTTATCGCATTGATATATCCGCGGAAAAGGATGTCGTCGTCGATATGACCCTCACTGCCCCCGGTTGCCCCGTCGCCGGTTCCATGCCGCCAGCCGTGCAACAGGCGGTGGAAAGTGTGGAAGATGTAAAAACCGCCAAGGTGAATCTGGTCTGGGAACCCGCCTGGAGCAAAGACCGCATGTCCGATGCGGCGTTACTGCAGTTGGGCCTGCTGTAATAGCGCGGGGCACCGGCGCTTCGCTCAATGACCAATGAGTAATGATCAATGAATAGAGGTTCTGTCTCCTGCCTCCGGTATTCTGACTCCTGTGTCGAAGACCACTTATGGCAATTACAACCTGCAGGGCCTGGCCGGCACGATTACGCAATACAATTATGATTTGCACGGGCAGTTGGCCATCACTATTTACGCCTTAGGCACACCGCAGCTGACCGTCACAAGCACAACGTATGACGCCAAGGCCAATGTTCTCACCAGCGCGGATTACAGATCATCAATTTGGAATCTCCGAAAATCTGTTCATTGATCATTGCTTACTGGTCATTGAGCGCAGCGCCAGCACCACCACCGCCTACGGCACAGCGGATTCCGCGACCACGTACACGACGTGTAACCCACAAGGCCCGGTGGCCACACAGACGGATGCCAACGGCAAGGTGACAACATATTTGTACGACAACGCGGGGCGGGAAATATCCATCACGCAGCCCCCGGTGGAAACCGGCGGGCCGTCCGCCGTCACCTCGTATACCTACAATGCCGCGGGTCAGCAGACCTCCATGACCGATGCCAACGGCAACATGCTCCCGCATACCGATTTCAATGGCATCACCACAACCTACACCTATGATTCCCTGAACCGTGAAACCTCCGTTACCTCCGCTTCCTCTGTGGTGAGCAGTTATTCGTATACACCCGATGGCCAGATCGCCACGATGGCCGATGGCACGGGGACGACGACGTACACATACATGATTTCATAATATGTTGCGTCGCCATTGGATTCTGATATATTATGTGTACATGCACGTACACGGAGTTGCTTATGGCCACCAAAACAATTACCATTGACATGGAAGCCTATCATCGGCTTAAACGCAACAAACAGGTTAATGAATCGTTCAGCCAGGCTATCAAGCGCATGATTCGCCAGCCAATCGACTTCAAACAGTGGATGGCATCCATTGAAAAGGATCCATTGAGCGATAAGGCTGCTGATGCCATTGAACGCGTTATATCCGACCGGAGCAGCCGCCGAAACCGGAGGCCACACCGTGGTGCTGCTTGACACAACCGCATTGGTGGATCTTGGCCGCCGGGCAGATACAGTGGGACACCGCCGTGTCCGTCTGGTGCTGCGCGAATTATTGTTGCGTGGGGAAACCCTTTTCACCTCTCGAATCAATGAGGCCGAGTTCCGCGTGGGGCCTGAAATGTCGGATCAGCGCCAACGCGAATTAGAACGCGTTGAGCGGGTTCTGTCGGGTATCGCCATTCTGGAATTTGACGCCCATGCCGCTCAATATTATGCCGTCATAAAATCGGTAATGTTTAAAAGCGGCCGCCCGGCTGGTGACTGCGATGCCATGATCGCAGCCGTTTCCCTGGCCCATGGCCAGGTGCTGCTAACGCGGAATAGACGCCATTTTGAAAATATCGCCGGTTTAGTTGTCCAATCCTATTAGGCCCTATCGGCCTGCTGCCGCCTTCCGCCGCCGCCGATTACGCGCATGTAACGGTGGCACCGTGGTCGGCATGGGCTTGAGGTGCAGTTTTTGGATGTATCGGGCGCTGACGCGCTGCGCGTGCGCACAGAGTTTGTCGATGTCGCTGTGGAAACGGCGATCAAACTCCCCACCCACACGCCGAACATCGTCGGTGGATGTCTGGCCGGCGGCCGGCGGTGGTACAAAAGCGTCAGGCATCGGCATTCTCCCAAAGAAGGTCGGGGGTGATCTCCTCCGATATACACAATTTGAAACGTCGGCGATGAGCTTGCCACCACCGGCGGCTCGTTTCGCGCCAGACTGTGCTGTGCGGGTCGCTGCGATCCGTTACGCAGGCGCTGAAAAAGCTGGTCTCGACATAAATGCTAATCATGGCACCATAGTAGCACCAGCGGCCCGACCTTACCATGGCGGCGCGGCCGCGTATGACAGCAAGAATAATGTCTTACAGGAATGTTTTACAGGAATCCGGGCCGTCGGGTACAATAAATTACGTGTACGATCTTGCCACACAACGTCACATTGAAACTTGGACCGGCACGGACTATGCCAATGCCGTAACGGACATTGTTTATGGCTACAACAGTATGGGTGAACTGGCAAGTGTGACCGTGCTGAAGGAAAACGGCCAAACCCCAGCGGCGGTAGCCAGCAGCACACAGTACAACGCCACCGACGGAACCACTACCACGAATCTTCCCAACACGGTCTACACCTACGATCTCGGCGGCAGAATGGAAACCACCTTCGATTCCGCCACCGGCATCACAACAACCTACACCTACAAACCCAACACCAACTATGTGCAAACCGAAACCTCCGTTACCTCCGCTTCCTCTGTGGTGAGTAATTATTCGTACACGTATCGTGCGGATGGTTTGAAAACCGGGGCCGTGGAATACACGCTGAATGCGGATGGCAGCTCTGACACCGTAACCTTGTCGTGGAGTTATGATGCTCTCGACCGCGTAACGCAGGAAACCTCCCGCGACACCGCTGGCACAGCGGCACTGAATTACACGAACAATTACCAATATGATTTGTACTCCAACCGCGTCAGCGAGACCGAGAAAAACGTCAGCGGTACCGTTACCGATACGATCACCAGCAGCTATAACGCTGACAATGAACTCACGCAAACCGTTGATGCGAACAATGGAACCACCACATATCAATATGACAACAACGGTTCGCAAACAGAGGTCGTCTCGCCGACCGGAACAACGACCAATGTCTACGACCTTCAGGGCCGCTTGGCGAGTGTGGTGAACAAGAACACCAGCGGCGTGGTCACCAGCAGCGCGACTTACCTTTACGATGACGCCGGAA
>DAHVEJ010000280.1 GCA_027313145.1 Phycisphaerales bacterium
CACTCCGACACCACTCCGTCAAGGTTCATAAGGCGCTCAAATTGGTCGGAATTCCGGAAAACTAAAAGACCCTGCCCAATTATCCACGACCTGATCCTCCCAGTCCTATGCATCCGGTGACCGGTGTGCTTTTCGGTGTAGGTCTCGTATTGGTGATCGCCACTTCGGGACACACGATCGTTCATGCACGTTCTAATTTTCGACACGTTCCCGCACCGCCCAATGTTGCCGGCACCACACGCAGTCGCCCCAGTCTGCCATCCGGGATGTTAGTCGGGCCATGCAACGGCAAATCACTGGTTCACGGGCGCGGCTGGGTGGTGGATTCGTGACCAGCTCGCTTGATTTGACGGCCACACAAGCAAGCGATATTCTCCCGGCGTTCGGTGGCATTGAGCGTTTCTTTACCCGGACCGGGAGGAATAATATGAACCGTGGGTTGTGGCATTGTGTGCTGGCAGGTTTTTTATTGGCCGTGGTAACGGGCGCGTACACCAATTTCGCTTGGGCGGCGACGTATGCGCCGGTGAAAGCCCGTGATACACGAATGCTTAATATCGTGCGGCGCTACGATATTCCCGTGATCCCGGGTGAAAAAAATGTCGCCGCGATTCCCGCAATGTTGAGCTTCTGGGGGGCCACCAATCAACAGATCATTCTCAAATCCAGATTTACCTACAGCGTCAAGCCGGACCGCATACGTACCACCGTCGACAACTTGGGAATGAAGCGGCGGAATTATGAACTGACCTGGAATTCACCAACTGTAAGCAAAATCGTCGTCACACAAAAATTGTTGGTGAAATTGCACTATGACGCCTTGCTTTATACATCCGCCTGTTTGCCTTATGCGCCAAAGGTTCTGGCGGCCTATTCTGCGAATCTGCGAAAGACGAAAACCATCAATCCGGATAATCCCGCTCTGGTCCCGATCTGCAAGAAAATCTTAGCGCGAACCAAATGGTCACAGGAAGCTGTGCAACTGGCCTGCGATTGGATTAATAATCATGTGGCGTTCCAAAGTGGCGATGCGGGTTCCTCGGATCAGACACTGCTGACACGGCGTGGGAATTGCGAGGCCATGAGCAACCTTGCCTGCGCCATGCTGCGCAAAATTGGAATTCCCGCCGCGAAGGTGGAAGTGAAATTTATCGGATCGGATGGTGGCCACGCCTTTATTGAAGCATATTTTCCCGATGCCGGATGGGTGTTTTATGATCCCACCAACTATCTGCGCGGATTTGAAAGTCTTGATTGCCTGGCGGCCACGGGCTGGGCGTATCGCGTGGTAAACGCATCGGGCTTTCATTGGCATACCGGCTATTTTTGTCAGGAAAAAGATGTCACGCGCTATGACGACCGCATGCGGCTGGTGCGGTATCCCATGCGCCGGGGACCCAAAGCAACAGTGATCGGAGCGCACGTATGGGACGACCCGACCCCGGCCAACGTGAAAGTGCGTCGCGAATCGATCAATGCCATGATCATGGACTTATCAATCCCGCCGGGCGTAAGGAAATACGCGCCCGGGAAGCCAATGCCAAAAAACACCGTTTCCGATATTCCTCTAGCAAACCACTGATGCCGCACCAAAACTGTAAAAGTCCATGCTCCGGGCACGCCAAAGCCATATTGACCATCACGGCTTTATTACCGAGCGTCTGCATGACCAAATTTAACAATTGACCAGCCCTCCGCGAACTGAGCCCGGAGCGCACATTTTGAAAAATACCCAAGCCCGTCGGTAAGGGTGAAGCCTATAACTGCTGGGAACCTAAGCAGGAATCAACCCGGCAGGCTCGGCGGGGTGCAAGGGAACGGCGCGTGGTAACAGACCAGATTGGGAACTGATATATCCGAATCGGACGGGGATGATGAACTTACGGCAATTTTACGGTTGGGAAGTATTTACGACTTTCAGTTGTGATTCCGACTCGGGTGTGGGGGGCCATTGGGGAGTCTGCAGGGCGTCTGTAGTTCTTTGCCATGCCGGGCAAGTTATGTTCAAATAGGGTCTATGGCCGAATTGTCACCGATATCCGCTGATTCTAATAGCCCCTCCCGTGTGCCTGCCGGCGCTGTTGACATCTCGCAGCGTGTCACGCCAATGCGGAAATTTATACTTGGAGTGGTGGCGATCTTTTTGCTGGCGCTGGTGGCCTATTGGCCCCTGCATACGGCAGGGTATATCTGGGATGACGGTGGGTGGCTGGTCCATAATCATTTTGTCCACCATTGGCGGGGACTTTGGAATATCTGGTTTAATCCACATGATTCCATTCAATATTACCCGATGGTTTTTACGGCTTTTAATATCCAATGGCATATTTGGGGTGCCAACCCATTGGGTTATCATCTGTTGAATATCATAATGCAGGCCACAGATGCGGTATTATTGTGGCGCATTCTCAATGCTTTAGGCCTGCGGAGTGCCTGGATTGCAGCCGCGATATGGGCGATTCATCCAGTGCAGGTGGAAACCGTCGGATGGGTGGTGGAACAAAAAAGCCTTCTTTCGGCGCTCTTTTTGTTTTCCGCCGTGCTGGCCTGGACACGTTTTGCCGATGTTGCCGGCGAACGGTCCGCGGACGACCCCCTGTTAACCGCAAGGCAATGGAAAATCTACGCTCTGGCCACGGTGTCGTTTATCCTGGCACTGTGCGCTAAAACCGATGCTTGCGTTGTTCCGGTGGTACTGCTTTTCGTGCTGGCATGGAAACGCGGGTTTATTAATAAACGCGATGTTTGGCTGCTGGTCCCGTGGATGATTTTGGGATTCCTAGCCGCGTGGATGACAATTCACATTGAGCATGGCCAAGCGGGAGCCAAGGGGCCGGGGTTCCATTTTTCGGTGACTCAGCATTTGATTATTGCGGGTAAAGACCTGTGGTTTTATCCGTTGAAGCTTTTTTGGCCTTGGCCGATGATGGCGGTTTACCCGCGTTGGCACATCAGCCATTTGGCCGCATGGGAATGGATTTTTCCGGTTACCGCATTTGCGATTCCTCTGATCATGCTGGCTTTCTCGCGGAAAATCGGACGCGGACCCTTTGTCGCCATCTGTGTGTACGGATTGTTGATTTCTCCGCTGCTGGGCTTCATTGCCTTTTACACAGAAGAATATACTTTTGTCGCGGATCATTACCAATACCTGGCCTGCATTGGGATTATTGTGCTGTTCACGGAGGCTGCGGCCAGATTTTTTAGCCGCTTGAAACGGCCTGATAAGCCGTCTAACGATCTGGGGGTGCCGGCGGAGGGGCAGGCGTCGGCGGCCGTGCGGGGGGATACCGGTGGCCTGGCGGGGTGGCTGGGCGTGGCGGTTTCCGTTCTGGTATTGCTGGTATTCGGAACCATGACCTGGGCACAAAGCGAAATTTACACGCCGCCCTTGCGCGTTTGGACGCATAATATCAAATATAGCCCAGATTGTTGGCTGGCCATGGAGCACGTGGGCGTGTATGAATACGGTAAAGGACACGTTGCGGCGGCGCTGGTGCTTTTCCAGCGGGCCAATGAACTTTCGCATGGTGAAAATCTGATTGTCAATTCCAACTTGGGTGATGTCTATAGACATCTCGGGCAGTATGCCAAAGCTATTCCCTATTATCGCCGATCTCTGGCGGTGGCTGGGCGGCAGCCTCCGATTATCGCCGACCTGGTGGACTGCTATGAAAAAATCGGCAATTGGCGGCAGGCTTATCTGGACCTTTTACATGGTGTTAAATTACTGCCGCGCTCGGCTGATCTGCAAACCAAATTGGGTTCCATGCTGGCCCGGGCTGGACATGCCAAGCGGGCCATACCTCATTTTCGCGCGGCCATAAAATATG
>DAHVEJ010000281.1 GCA_027313145.1 Phycisphaerales bacterium
CACCGGATTTAAAGGATTGTTGGATTGCGCTTGGTGTGTCGGTAGAATGGGCGGCATCCTGGCGCTAGGGTGGCCGCAGCGGTTGTGGCGCGCCGGGCTCTGGGGAGCAGAAGCTTGGACGACATTATGGTTGAGGTAAATGAAACACTTTCGGAAACCAACCCAAAAACGGCGGCGGGAGATCCCGCTGTTTATTGGGACCGTCCCAGGGTGGCGGATTTCCAGAACGGAGGCGGTAGAGGTAATCGGAGGGGATGCTACGATGGCCACTGAACACTGACCGAGGATCAAAATTTCGGAAGAATCCATGGTCGCATTGAGTGAGCGATGACGGACGGCGGCGAAATCAAGCCCCCCATGGGGTGACACTTCTATTGAAACGAGTACCCGTGACATTTCTATTGGAACCGTACACGACGAAAGCGACCGCTTGACGGTTATTTCCACGCTGGGTAACGTGATGGAAATCCCGAGAATGGCGGAGAAGCATAGTTCACATGAGCAATGATGAGGTTATCGCAACTTTTGTCTCCGTCGTGTTGTGCATCTGGCTCTGGCCGCGGTGGCTTTGGCAAGTGGCCCGGGTGACTCATATCGGACCCTATCCGCCATGTCGGCGCTGGCCGCTTTATCTTACACCGGTACTTGCCGGTATCGGCCTGCTGGCAGTTTTACTGACCGTCTCATCGCCGGATGTACGCACCAGTGTGGTCTACACGTTCATGTATACCGTGATGGGACTCGCTTGGGTGGCGTGCGCGATGAAATTGTTCCCATTTCTGAACATGGATGTCCTCGGCGATTGCCTGGAAAGGAGTAATGAAGCGGCGCTTGCGCCGGCACTGGCCGCCATGCTCGGTGTCATGCTGACCTTTTCCGGCGCAAACATCGGTTCGGGGCCGGGCTGGTGGGTGGTGATATTCTGTGGGGTTCTGGCGACCGGCGGCCTGCTGGCCTTCTGGTTTCTCCTGGAACTTGTAGCGGCTCCATCCGAACTTATAACAGTGGATCGCGACAGGCTCGCCGGCTGGAGAATGGCCGGGTACCTCACGGCGCAGGCCATACTTCTGTCTCGCGCCGTCGCCGGCGATTGGATTTCCACTTCCAGCACATTGCATGATTTTGTCATAAAGTCGGGCGCTTGCTGGCTGCTATTACTGCTGGCTATCACAGTGGAAAGTACGGCGTCCCGCGGAAATCTCCCGGCTTGGGTGGGAAAGGCGGTGGCGGTAATTTACCCGGGGTTCGCAATTATCATCGTTGTCTTGGAGGGCCTTCCAAAATGAGCCATCCCCTCCAAGCGACCGCGTCCTTCTCCGCATCTGAATTTCGAGAAATTTGCACACGAGCCACTTTCGACTGCTGCAAATGGGACCCCCAAATCGGCGACCACCCCGCCATGGCGGATTTTTCCCTGTTGCTGAATCCCAGTGACTGGCGATTTATTTCGCTTTGTGCGGAGGCTCTATCCACGGAAACCCTCGCCGCGGAGAGCGAACTTCTGGCACGGCCAGACCTCCACCATCACCTCGGATTGCCGGCATCTGTCCTGAAAGCTTTGCGGCATGAAGGGGCACCCAGTGCGCCGCTGGTGCGTATCATGAGATTTGATTTTCATTACACGCAATGGGGATGGCGAATTTCGGAGGTCAACAGCGATGTGCCCGGTGGCTTGATTGAGGCATCCGGCTTTTCGGCGCTGATGGCGGGGCGGCTACATGGCGACGCAACAATGGCGGGGAATCCAATAAAAGTTTACACGGCTGAATTGGCGAAAAGCCTTCCCCCTGATGGACGCGTGGCCTTGGTTCATGCGACCTCCTACACCGATGATCGACAGATGATGCAATTTCTAGCCCAGAATTTAGCGAACCAACGAATCGAGTCACTGTTCGTCTCTCCTGAGCATATTCATTGGCGTGATGGATTGGCCTTTGTGCCATCTCACAAATCAGCGGAGCCGGTAGACGGC
Source organism: Phycisphaerales bacterium (assembly GCA_027313145.1). Classification (GTDB taxonomy): domain Bacteria; phylum Planctomycetota; class Phycisphaerae; order WQYP01; family WQYP01; genus JAMDCX01. Next base: position 1,973 of record DAHVEJ010000281.1, read on the forward strand.
CTGATCCGTTTTTTCCCGGCCGAATGGATTACAGGACTGCACAAAAAACTTAACAGCTATTACTATTTCAGGGCAGCGCGCACACCGCAAAGCAATCCCGGAACCGCAATTCTCACACAGAGCAAGCGTTTTCCCTTGGTATGGGATAGCCTTGCGACACCGCTGCCGTATTGGCGCGAGCTCCTTCCCCACACCTGTGGGCCAAGGTGGAATCTGCTGCGACAGGGATACATACTTAAGCCGACACTGGGGCGGGTTGGTGAGGGAATCTGCATGCCAGACGTAACAACCAGTCAGGAAATGGCCGCCATCCGCCGGTGCATATTCTTCCGCCCGAAGGATTGGATTGCACAGCGGCGGTTCCAGGTACTGCCCGTCGAGACGCCACACGGTATGATGTACCCCTGTCTTGGCGTTTATACAATCGCCGGTCGAGCAGCCGGCATCTACGGTCGCATCGCTCCCGCGGCACTGACGGATTTTAATGCATTGGACATATCTGTATTAATACCTTCATCCCGCGATTTGGAAATACCTGAATCGGAGGCTTGCGTTCAACATGTCTGACTCAACCATAGGAGCAAAGGTATTTGACCAATGGAGTCCGATTGACTCAATCTGGTCGCCGTGGTCGAAACCCGCGCTTTTCGCACAAAGCCGTTCCGACAGTTATGAACCGGTACCGGATCAGGCCCCCACGACGCCCATTCTTGCGCCTTGGGCCCTGGGCCTGAAGGCGGGAACCGGAATTGTGCTGGACGTCCCCGGGCGCATATGTATTCCCGCGGCACTGCAACTGGCCAGGATGGGGTTCCGTCCCGTGCCTCTATTCAATGTTACCACCGGCCCAAATGCGGTGGTGGACGTTCTTCCCATCTTAGATGGTTTGTATTCTGGTGCCGCTATCTTGCAGTCACTGAAACTGGTGCCCGATGCGCCGCCGGCGTTCGTGGTCGACGCGCACCGTTGCCCGATGTCAAGCCCCGGATCGCCTGGCGAGTTTGATAACCGCTGGCTCGTGTTCCCACAAGATTTCCCTTCGGCAAAGTTTTTACTTTCCCACAATATCAATGCCATCGTCTGGGCGCACACGCCAGGGCATCTGCTGGCACCAGATTTATCGCAAATATTGCGGCGATGGCAAATCGCGGGAATAGTGATCTATTCCGTGGACCTGGAAAGTCCCGATGCGCCACAACCGCTCGCCGTGCCCAGGCCGCCGATGTTTCGTATGATGCAACGTGCGATTGCGGCCTTCGGGCTAAGGCGCAGCTCAATTGGTGGCTTTGGGGCAAAAGTCCCAATCCATTCGTCAGGAACGGGTGGTTCGTTTTTTTATATGGGCGGCGGAGGGTAGAATGTTCAACGTTGAGTTGTGTCTTAATAATCGGGACCCCCGCGAATTCCGTTAACTTAAGCCATGCGTCGTTGTGGTATAAGCAGGCAAATATATGCGCGCATTGGTAAATCTTCTGTCACGGTATGGGGCGTGATGTTCACGGCTCTTCAACAGGGTACTGGCTCAATCTTCGCGCTTTGCGTGGACTTGGGAGCGGAGAAACTGTAACGGAACTGAAACGGGGACGTGACTAGTTAATGGAATTGGCGGCGGATTTAGTGGCCAGGAGCCTGTCCGAGAAATCGCCGGGTTGCGATCCCGGCGCACCGGTGCCTGAAATGCCCCGCCTGCTTTGTTGTCGGATCTCGCAGACTCATTATTAAGAGTCGGCTCGATCCTCCGCCGCGCATACGGGACATTTCAG
>DAHVEJ010000282.1 GCA_027313145.1 Phycisphaerales bacterium
TGCAAGGTCACCATATCCATGTCACCAGTATAACATCCCAAGCTGATATGTAAATGTTATTTTTTAACGGCCCCTAAGGGGAATAATGGTATCACCCAGCGATTTGAGCTTCGCATCACCGATGCCGTAAATCAGACGCAGGGCGTTAAGTGTGGTGGGGCGCACGCGCGCCAATTCACGCAACGTCGCATCCGAAAGAATCACATAAGGCGGCACACCGCGCTGGGCGGCGATCTGTTTGCGCATGGCGCGCAAAGAATCAAACAGCGCATGATCCACGCCCTGCCACGATACTTCTTTGCTGCGGGACTTGCTGGATTCCTCAGCCGATTTTTGCACCAGTTGAATTAGCCGCACTTGTCGGCGGCCTTTCATAACGTCCACCGACGCGTGATTCAATTTCAGAATCGGCGCGGATCGTCCCTGCTGCAGGATCATATTTTCCTGCGTCAGCACACCTTGTCCGACCAACTGATAAACGAAATTTCGCAGATCCGCCTTAGCGTGATCCTTCAGCAGGCCATGCACCGAGAGTTGATCGTGTTTAAGCTGGCGGATTTTTTCCGTGTTTTCGCCCCGTAAAATCGCCAGTATGTGCCCCACACCAAAGCGCTGGTCAGTGCGGGCTACCGTTGAAAGAATTTTTTGCGCAATGACCAACGCGTCCGCAACCGGTTCGGTATCTCCCAAACAATGATCACATGCCTGGCAGGAAAGGTCCGTGCCCGGGGCTGTTTCGGAATCGTGCGCGGGCGGCACATAGCGCTGACCGAAGTATTCCACCAGCGCCTTGTGTCGGCATACCGCACCCCGCGCGAAGCGATCCAGGTCATCCAGGTGGCGTAAGGCGGTGGGAACGTAATCCGCACTGATTGGTGTGCCAGCGAACTTTGCTTCGGCGGCCGAGTTTTCAATCAGGGATTTCCAAGTCATGACATCCTGTCCGGAATAAAGCAGCACACATTCCGCCTCCAGGCCGTCGCGGCCGGCACGTCCGGTTTCCTGCTGATAAGCTTCAATGGATTTAGGCATGCCGGTATGGAGTACAAAACGGATGTTCGAGCGATCAATGCCCATGCCAAATGCGATGGTCGCCACGATAAGATCGCATTGCTCCCGGGCAAATTCTTCCTGCACTTTGCGGCGGATTTCGGCTGTCATACCCGCGTGATAACCCAGTGCCTTCGGGCCGCCGCTCTTGTTGCGAATGTTCAGTGCAGCGACAATATCGTCTACATCCCGGCGTCGCAGACAATAAATAATACCCGCCTCATCCTTATGGAGATCCAGCACTTCCTGAATCTGCGCCATCATGTCCTTACGCGGCAGTACACGGTATATCAGATTGGGACGGTCAAAATTTCCCACCAGGCGCACCGGATCATCCAGTTGCAACTGCTGGGCAATATCCGCCCGGACCGGTTCCGTGGCAGTGGCGGTGAAAGCATGAATGGAACAGCCGGGAAATAACATTTTGAGATTGGAAAGCCGGCGATACTCCGGGCGGAAATCATGCCCCCAGTGGCTCACGCAATGCGCTTCATCAATGGCGAATGTTTGCACGCCTGAATCACGCAGCAGTTGCACAAATGCCCCGCCATCCAATGATCCGCCGCCGCTTTGTTGCCCCACGAGTTTTTCCGGAGAAACAAACAGCATATCCAACTGGCCGCTGCGCAGATCGGATGCGGTTTGGCGGCGCTGATCCGGGGTCAGCGAAGAATCCATTTGGGCCGCCGCCACACCCAATGTACGAAGCGAATCCACCTGATCCTTCATCAACGCAATGAGCGGTGAAACCACCACCGTAGGCCCACGGCCACAACGGGCCAAATGAATCGCCGGGGCCTGATAACACAACGATTTTCCACCGCCGGTGGGCATCACTACCACCGAATCTCTCTTGGCCAGCACCGCTTCCATGGCCTGCTGCTGCAAGGGGCGCAACTGGCGGTATCCCCAAATTTCTTCAATAAGCGCCAGTAAATCCGGAAGCGAAACAGCGGCGGTGTTAGACGTCATTGACGCAGCCCTCCAAATCGGAAATCTTAACGTCTGGGGAAGCCCAACGCCAGATGTTGCGTTATTTGGCGTTTACAAATTCTGGCAGAGGAAGCACATCGACATTCTCCGCCAGTGCATAACGCCGTGTACCGGGGTACACCACGTGCAGGTGATCTAATTTAAGGTCTGCTAAAGCATGGCGGATAGACGGCGTCATAGTGGGGGCATCCATACGCTTGCACTCCACACCGATGCGCTTTCCACCCTTGAATAAAAGCAAATCCAGCTCCGCCCCATTGTGCGTAGCCCAGAAATATGCCTCTGCGGGTTGAAAACATTTGATAATCTCCTCCACCGCGTACCCCTCCCATGACGCTCCAACCTTGGGGTGCCCCTCCAAATCGCGATGATTGTTGATATTTAACAGAGCGTGCAACAAGCCGGAATCACGCACATACACCTTCGGAGCCTTGACCTGTCTTTTGCCAAGATTCTCGAACCATGGCCGCACTTGCCGCACCATAAACACATCGCTCATCAGGTCCAGATAACGCCGCACCGTGGTCTCGTTAATCGCCAAAGCCCGACCGATTTCCGCGGAATTCCAAATCTGCCCGTGGTAATGCGCCACCATCATCCAAAACCGCCGCAGGGTGGCCGCGGGAATGCTCACCCCCAACTGCGGCATATCGCGCTCAAGAAAAGTCTGCAGAAATTGCGTCCGCCACGTCAGCGAATTCGTATTGCCGCGAGCAGTAAACGAAAGCGGAAATCCGCCGTGCAACCAGTGCTTGGCCATGGCCCCGGCACCTACATCCGAGAGCCTGAAACCCTCCATGGCAATGGTCTCCAGCCGCCCCGCCAGGGACTCGGAAGATTGCCGCAGCAGATCCGGTGACGCGCTGCCAAGAATGAGAAACCGCGCGGGCAGGGGCCGACGATCCGCCAGTACCCGTAACAGGGGAAAAATCTCAGGCCGTCGCCGAACCTCGTCAATAACCACCAGGCCCTTCAGTGGCCGCAGGGCCAGATCGGGCTGTGCCAGCCGGGCCACGCTCCGCGGATCCTCAAGATCAAAATAATTCAGCGAATCCGCGGCCACAAATGTCCGCGCCAGGGTAGTCTTGCCGCATTGCCTTGGCCCCAGCAATGCTACCACGCGGCTGCGCTTTAACGCCGTGCGAATCAGTGCAATATCGGTCTTTCGCTCGATCATGAGCACCATCATACACCATGAAAATCCTGCTGTCAATACAGGATTTTCATGTTGGATTATGGCTTTGGCGGAATCGATAACTGAGGGCTGCTTGCGGCAAACAGCCGGCCGTACTGCCCTGCCGAGCCAACTGCAACGTCGGGATGAGCATCGTGCTTTCGCACCACATTTCGATTCCAACTCGACGCTGCCGCATTGAGCTAATACTACAGCGCAATATTTGCTCAAGCTTTAGCCGTATGTGGACCGATAGATCAGTCATTGAACAAGGAGGTTC
>DAHVEJ010000283.1 GCA_027313145.1 Phycisphaerales bacterium
TGTATCCGAAAGCTGTGCTAAGTAAATTACCGCAAACCTGCGCAATTTATCGCGGTACGATGCCCGGCGGAACAGATATTAAACACGTGCGCTATCGACGCTATTACATAGACGTCTACGGTGCTAAAAATAAACCGGAGTTTCTGGGCATTAAACGCGCCGGAAGATGGGTGCTGGTCTTTTCACCCGATGATGTAACATCCGGTCTGCTGGGCGTAAAAACGTGGGGAATATCCGGCTATACGCCCCGTTCAGCGATAGCTTTGGCAACCAATGTTATTGAGTATGCCGTTAAACACGCACCGTAATATCTTTATTGGAATGGCCAGCCGCTGCGGATAACGGCTCCAATGGCGTCGGACAGGTGCTTGGTTGCGGACTGCGTGTTTCGCCCTAGACGAATTAGCTGCGGAATAAGCATTGGTTTTCTGGCCAAGCTTAACGTCAAGTCCCATGGCCGAACACTCCCCGAGCCATCCACAAAATGTATTACTTGTGAAGAAACATTTTCAAAGGCCGTATCGCTGATCGCCCGGATCCCCAGCCATGGTACCTTTCGCCGGTCCGCAAGTTGCCGGGTATAGGAATTCTCCATATCTACAGCAATCGCTTTGGTATCCTTGTAAAGTTGTTTCTTGGCTCTCACGGAGCCGACCAATTCCTTGGCGGTATAAATAGGGCCTACGCGAACGGGCCGCTGACTGGACATCGCGTTCATGAATTCCGCCACACGCTCGGCGTCGGTTGAACTTGTATCAATAACCAGATCCCCAATCGCCAAGTCCGGTGCCAACGCCCCGGCCACCCCGGCGACAATAACCCCGGCCACGCGATGATGCGCATATCGGGGCAGGACCTCGCGCAGACGTGTGCCGCGCATTCCGATGCTCTCAACCTTAATGGTGTCATAAGAATTGGATCGCGCTACGGACGGGCAATCATGCGTCCAGCGGTCTACCGCGGATTGCACAGCTTCTGTTTCGGGTTTTAAGGCCGCGAACATCAGCAACACTTTCGAATCACAAATTGTTTGAGTCTGCGTATTCATCACGAGTTACTATCGGACAAACGCCCGAACCAGGGCGCAATAATTTTTTTAAAAATTTAGTTATGCGACGCTAGACGCGTCCCTACGCTCCGATTAAAGCCTGTCATCCGCCGGAGCATATAAGCGCGGGTGCGGCTGCATGCGTGTACGAACGCATTTGCCGCACATATAAAAGCGAATCGGAGAAGGATAATCAATGTTATCGGCATCATCTCCCTGCACCCATTGTCGGCAAAATACATTTTGCGCGCCGCACAACGCACAGTGCGTCGGTCCACCGCCGCTTTTATCCACCAGTAAATCACTGAGGCGTGGATATTTTGTCAATTCTCCCACACCGTCCGCCGGTCTAATTTCAAAGCTCACATGTCTCTGTTTGAGCCAATGCGATATATGCTGCACGTCAGACGCATCACAATAGCACGTCCACGAGCTGTTTCTGGGACCTTCACGAAAAAAGCCCATGTATTCCAGCCGCTCCTGCGCGACGGGATCAAGCCAATGCTTCACTTTTATTACCAGCCGTTCAACCATAATTAATATCCATACCGCATGACTGGAAAAAAAGAAAGCGCAACGCGTCGGTGTCGGTTATGGCCGATTGGTTTGATACGCCGAATTATCGGCGGACAAAAATCCCGTTCCAGCGCCTACGGGAACAGCGGTGGGCTGGGTCACGGTAAACCGATGAAATTGCGTCGCAGCATGGCCATCGCAGTAGACAACATTGGTCCCCCCAGGATGCCGAAACGCCTGTGTGCCCGCGGCACGCTCAGCGTCGCTGACAAAATCGGCACCCGGTGGAACCGGGTTCAATCGTACGGGTGAACGCATAAAATAGTTGATTCCATTGTAGTATCCACCATCGCCAAATAAAGCGCACGAAGCCGGGGTAGATACTTCCGCAACCGCTGCCGGCGGCATCATCTTTCCACCGGGATCTTCCAAGGCCCCGTGGCCGATGTAGCTGGTATTGTAGTTGTAACCCAGGCAAATCTGGCCGGCTGCGGGAGTTTGACTTACCGCCGGGCAGACCATGACCTCCAGATTGGTGCTCTGGCCCATCCATAAAATCCCCGGTGCATACTTGCCGCTCTGAACATTAAATGCCCAGTTCAACACATTGCCGCTACCGTAATAAGCCGGTGGGTAAGAGCCTTTATTCTCCGAGGTATATACGTCGGCCATGAGGCCAAGCTGGCGGAGATTGTTCAGGCAAACCGTGCTTTGCGCGGCTTGCTGGGCCATCGCCAGAGCGGGCAACAATACAGCAATCAGTACCGCGATGATTGCCATGACTACCAGCAGTTCCAGCAGAGAAAATCCCTTGCGTGTCATCGGGTATCCTCCGTGGGCAAGCACGTGCGGTTAAAACGGCGACGGTGCAAGAGTGGCAGCATCGCGACCCCGAAAAGAAATATCATCAGTGGGGTAGGTTCTGGTACAACCGAGACGGCCGAGACCGAATCAAGAATCAAAGCGTCGCCGGACGGAACTGAGAACTGGATAAAATTTACAAGGCTGGAGGAACTGCCGTCCAAGGGAATCCATGTTCCGCCGGCGCCGCCGTTGAAACTCTTTTCAATCGCCGTCGAGTCCTCATTGGCCAGCGGGCGCAACGAATCGAATTCTCCGGCGGCCATTTCCGCGGAGCTGGGAGCGACATAATATGGAATGGACTGGTTGGCGATAGTCGTTCCATTGCCGACAATTACATAGCCGCCGGCGGACGCCACGGACAAGGGGGTGTCCGTGTAGTAGTTACATGGGACATCCAGTGAAATTGTGGCACCGCCCGCCAGACTGGTTAGAGCGGGAACTGAATTCCCGCCGGCCGCTTGATATCCGACCGAGATGTTGGCTTGGGAAAGCGAAGAATATTCGGATATCGAAGGCGATGTTCCAGCCGTGTAGGAGCCGGCTTGCGGTTCCGCGCCGGCTGCCGATGGATTACCTAAATTAAATGCCGCACTGGTAAAAATGCCAAGGTACCCGTTACCGGCAACCGGCGTCTTGAGTACAAGGCTGATGGTGCCGCCGCCGCCGACGAACGCGAGTTGATTCGCGTTATACTGGCTGGCAAAAACATTGTAGCCGTATCCGCCGGAAGTTGTGGTCAGCGCTCCCAACGCGCCGCTTGCATCAGCGGTGTTCGTGTCATTATTGGAAGAACTCGTAAAGTCGTTGGGTAATGAGCCGCTTAAATTGCCGGAATTATAATTGAATATCGTCGATGCGGTATCCGGAACCGCACTTGCGTGGACTATTTGGGAGTTTAGCAGGCCAAAGCCCGCGGACAATAGAACCCCTGTTGTGAAAATAAAACGCTTCATGGAATGAACTCCCTGTCGCTTTGCGGCGCGGACCGCAAAGCCGGTTGTGGAACATAGCGATG
>DAHVEJ010000284.1 GCA_027313145.1 Phycisphaerales bacterium
CGGGGAGTGGAATTACACCCTGAAGCCAAGGGCAACTGCCGTACAAATGTAAATGTTATTTTTTAACGGCCCCTAAGTCTAGGTTTCGCAAGGTATTACAGCTTTCACCGGATAAAATTGCGCAACGTACCTTAAAAACAAGCGATTTATTCCGCAATTCATAGAAGTGTTGGTGGAAAATCGCCAGAAATCCTTGTAAATAATGATTTCATATCTCGAACTCGCGTTCGTCTGAAATCGGCGTGGAAGTAGCTTTCCTTCGGTAGCGCAACCGCTTTTTATAGAAAAAAAACGCCAAGAAAATCGGAGGTTTCGCCCCATAACTATTCATAAAAATCGCATAAAGCTCTGATTTTTGGCAAAATGGTAATTAATATGGCAATTACCAGAATATTCACTTCATTTTCTTCTTGCTTTCATTGCAGTATTGGTGTAAGATCATATCAGTAAACAAATTCTCGGGCACGTTAGTCCAGTACTGACAGGAGTGCTCGCCCGGCGCGGAGAAGAGAATAAGAGGTATTTCGCAAAATTTTATGAGCCTGCGTTGGGCTATAGATATTGCGACTGAAAATGACGTTCAGGAATTTTTTTAGGAGGTGCTTTTATGACGCGCACTGGAAAACATCAAGGATTCACCCTTATTGAGCTGCTGGTGGTGATTTCCATCATCGCCCTGCTCATCGCCTTATTATTGCCAGCGCTGGCAAGGGCGAAGGATGAGGCTAACTCAATCGGCTGCCAGGCGAAGCTGCGTTCGCTGGGCCAGCTCACGCTTGAATATTCCTCATCCTACGAGGACGCTATACCGCCCAATTCGGTGAATTATGAGGGGGCATGGATCGACTTATTGTTCCAAATGTACGCTGGTCCACCGGTAACGGTCAACGAAGGGCAGCGATCCGGTGCCGTTGCGCCCAATAATGGTTATTGGGAGGGTGCTTGGCACAATGGGTTCATTTCGTTTAACTCAAAAGTTCAGGCTTCAGCCTACGAACTCAAGTACAATGGGTTGTTCATCGACCCAGCCAGCACCTTGCAGATCGGGCATAACTGGGACAATTCCTACGCCGCCAATCCGCAAGTGTTTATCCTAAACCCAAACTACGGCACCAGCGCCCCTCAGATTCAAGTGCTTAAGGCTGCACAAATTCCCAATCCTGGCCATGTATTCATGATTGCGGATAGTTCCCTGTGGTACAACGGATGGGGCTGGCCTGATTTTGACAATATGCAATACACCTATCAGATCAAAGCCGACTGCTTGGGCCCATATTCCCCCACTGCCGATATGAACCCAAGCTGCTACTATGGTACTGGTAACACGGATATTCCCGGCGGCGGAAGAGCTCCCGGAATTCGTTATCGCCACATGGAAACTAACCCAAGCAACGGAAATGCGAATATGGTATTCGCTGACGGTCACGCATCCACCGTTCAGTACGGCGGTCTCCACCCTGAGAACGTGCTCCTAGACCCAGGTATCAATGTCTATTGGTCCAACGGCGGAGGCAATGTTGCCTACCCTTACCTCCCGTAACCTATCGGCATGAACTCGCAATTATCAGGCCGCCCGGAACATCCCGGGCGGCCTTTTTTTTGTGTCTTCGGAATGGTAAGAAGCGAGCGGCCACGGAAAACGATGAACTCGACGCGGAAGTGGGAGCTTGAAATCTGGAAAACGTTTATGCACAAGGAGCAAGCGGAGGACTTGCAATGATCATGGACCACTGATCACGGATCAATATTTTTAATGAGTAAAAACCGGGGAACGACGACGGGATTTACCACAGAGGTAGTGGAGGTAATGGAGGAACGACGGGGAACAAGCGATTAAATTATTCTGTCCTGATCCCTGGTCCCTGATCCGTGACAGATGCTGCGGTTCCGTCTTTCTATTCATTATTCATTATTCATTGAAACGAAACGCATTTCCACCAAGTCTTCTGCTCGTTACTGCATGTTCTGCCAATACTGAACTTACTGAAACTTATGTCAGCGAGCTGCTGCGATCCGTGTTCGGCGTTACCAGTGGGGCGCTACCGGAAGTGGGTTGCGCGCCTTGCAGTACTTTCACGGCAGAATATTCATCCAGATTCAGAACCACTTTTTCGCCATCATCTTTCTGGATAATCAGCCGATCCAGCCACAGGTGGTCACCCTTGTTGCGGGCAAACCAACTGCCGCTCTCCTGTCGCTCCTGCCGCAGCACTGTGCCGGTCACGCTGATGGGATAAACGTGCGATCTCTGGGCAATTTGCTGCGTGACCTCCACCCGTGTCCCCGGTGTGTACAACAGCGTTTTTTGGGAATCATTTAAGCCAGCCGATAATTGCGATTCATTCAAGGGGTAAATCTCCTGATTCCAGAAAAATTCCAACAATGCAACATACCCTCTGCCCGCCGTGCAGGCAAGTCCGGCCGGAGGCCCGACAGAGCAGGTGAATTTAGACAGGTGAGCAGTAGAGCAAATACGGATGGGACAAAAGAGCGGCTGTTGCCGAGACAATGCAGTGCCTCCTGCGGTCACCTGCTCCCCTGTTCACCTGATCTCAGGCTGTCGGGCCGCAGCCCGACAGAGCAGCCCGACAGAGCAGGAGAATTTAGACAGGTGAGCAGTAGAGCAAATACGGTTGGGACAAGAGAGCGGCTGTCGCCGAGACAATGCAGTACCTCCTGCGGTCACCTGATTTTCTCTCAATTCTCTAATTTCATGGTGAGACAACCTATGGTCTTCACCTTTGAAAAACTCTTCGTCCATCAGAAAGCAATCGCCTTTGCCGATAGAATCTGTTCACCCGCCGCAGCGCTGGGGTTGCACCGCCCGTCAATGTTAGCCGGCACATTTAATGTGCCGGTGGGCCGGGACGACCTGTGATTGCCGACAGAAAGCCGGAATCATCCATCTTTGCGAGCCATCCGACCTGCCGGGTGGCGGTCAGACGCTTTCGCGCGCAGCAAAAAGCGGTTGACCCCACCGGCAGTCCTCGTGCCCCTTGGCTACTTATCTTTAATTGCCTCAAGCTGCTAAAATCAAGGCATTTCACGATTGGACGATGTGCCGCGAAGACGGCGGATTTGCATAGGTGGTTGGCTCTGCTGCAGTTTGGCACGGCTTCTGGAATTCCGCACGGAATTTTTTGAGCCGGTTGCGTTGTAAGGGTTCCCGGGAGGCATAATATTGACAGGTGTTTATATATCCAGTTGTCGGTGTATAAATTTCCACCTTTTTCAGCCCTATTGGTCCGTGGAAGGGCCAATATCGGCTGTTTTTGCGCAGCATTCACCGCATCGGTCGGCTTTGGTTGCATCGCGATGAGTTGTGG
>DAHVEJ010000285.1 GCA_027313145.1 Phycisphaerales bacterium
ACAAAATACGCGCCAGCGCAACTCTCGCGATTGCGAATATTAAGACCGAGTTATTTTAGTTCCGGACGCCACTGGCCGCGACCTGCTGGGCGTTGAGCACCGGCTCGTGAACCTCCCCGCTCTGCATTCCCTGTCCGATGATTTTGACCGAATCGCCCAGCGGCTGCACGACTAATATCTTCACCGGTTCGGGAAAAATCCCCCCGCGAACCAGGACATTGGCTTTAAGCTCGTCAATTCTCATTCCCACACCTTTCACATGCCATGTCGCTTCGGTTCCAGGCCATCGCCAAATTCCAGTGCGTCCTTAACCGCTACGATTTCCACAATTCCCAATTTCACCGACGGCTGAAAGGATACCGCAAGAATGGCTCGGCGGCTATTGCGTTTAATGGTGCGGTGCCGGTTTTGTGCCTTGATGCTGCCTTAATATATGCCGTAATATATTGGCCGCGGTGACATCGGCAGCGAACATCTGTTGGTTGTAGCGTATGATTTCGTCGAACATCGGTAGAGAGGCGAACTGGAGGATTTCTTGAAACCCGGATCTAAAGCCCACCGCCATCATATACGCATCACCGGAGACGAATTGCGGGAACTTAAGAAGCTTACCTGGGCGATGGTGGAAGCGTTCGGGCTGGATCGGAAAATTGAGAAATATGCCGGGACCCGCCCAATCACGTTATATCGTTGGGATCTGGATTGCTTGATAGATGTTATCGCCATGGCACTGGATGATCAGCAGGCGTACCCGGACAAGTCGACCCAGGAATATCAGGCCCTGGCACAACTGGACGCACGGTTACGGGCGGAGTATGACACCATTTATCCGGCAGAATCATAGGATTCATTCACCCAACTTCCGTACCCGGCACCATCTCCACCCGCGAATAAAATAGCGCCACCGCCTCCTTGCGTTCTTCCGGTGTGAATCCGGCAGACATGCTATTTTGTCCAAGCCGCGACGGTTAAGTGTTATCCTTGGTCGGATTAAAGATCCGAGGGGCAGTCGCCAATTACATCCGGGGTGTGCGCTGGGCGGTACCCTTGCGGATCAGGTTGTTGTATTTTTTCGCGGCCTGCCGGGTGGCAGCGCCCGCCGGCGTCGCCCCACAAGTTTCTCGAATTTGCACATGGCGCTGTCGCTCCCGGCGCGGAGCCTGTCGATCTAACCCTGTGTTTTGCGACTCCACACCAATGTTTAAAGCGCCCGGGCCAGTGGCAAGCAAGATTTGTGATCAAATCAAAGAGCCGCTCGCCGGGATCCGCCGGGTTGCGTGGCCTGGCGAAGGGTGGTGATGTCCCTTGTTTATCATCAACGAAAAAACGGCTTGACGGTTATTTCCACGCTGGGTAACGTGGTGGGGTATTCCGGCGCGCCGGGAACAATGCGAGCGGTTCGAGGCATGAAGGACCATGTACATCATCTGGGCCGGGTGTCAACAAACTGGTGGCTGTCCCTAGATTTTACTCATGATGGGGGCATTTATGCTTTGCAGTGAGCTCAGCGGTTCGTTTGTGGGTCTTGCGCGGGCACTGCGCGTTACAACCACCCTTATCTTCTTGGCATCCACAGCATCGTTAAATGGAGGGTGCCACTCCAACCAACGCCCTCCAGCCGCGAGAGGAGAGAGCCAACCATACCAAGCGGTTTCCCCGTCAGAGCTTGAGAACGGGGGACGATGGTGGCAGGCGGATTACCCATCCACGCCCCCCTCGAACTACATCCTCAGCCGCATCGTCGCAGTCTCCCGCGCGCAAAGTCCGCGCCACGCGAGCGGCATATTTAGGATCGTATACCGAGACCGTGTGCTCTATGACCTGTACAATAGCAAGCTAACGGGGAAGACCGTCGCAATCAAGGGTCTGAATGGAGCTTTTTCACTCAGTATGACTCTGGGGCGGGACGAATTCGCCATCCCGAGGCTGCCGGTCGGAACCGTCTGGCTCACAGCGGTGAGGCGCACCGCCGGCCCGCACGGTTCGTTGGGGTATGCTTGGGGTATCGTGCCCATTGGATTCCTTACGCCGATCATTATCGCACCTGGCCGCGTGGCGGAAGTCAAAGCGGGGATGCGAACTATGCGCCAATACCTCACTGCCGCAGGCAAGCTGAAACCGACGGCCACGCTTGCGGCGGCCAGGAAGTTGATGCAATCAGCCAACTATTGTAAATGGGCGTTGGGATGCTGGCTTTCCAGAAGAATCTATCCGAAGGAGAGTCAGCAACTCATCATGAACGACCTCGTTATCCTTGGCAGGGGGCTGCACAAGCCCGTGTTTTCGGTGCAGGCTCAACTGGGGTATTCACCGTTGTGCGGGAAATCGGTTAACAGGACAGCCTGGCTGACGTACGTGCTGACCGACCCGATGCACCTTTTCAGCCGCTCTACAGACTTCGTTCTCCAGTCGTTTGTTGCGAAATATTATTGGGCCAGCACTACGCTGCGGATGTTTACGCCGAACCGCATGTCAGGCGTGCTGGAGCGCTATTTTGGGCGCTTGCCAGGGCACACGAAAAACTGACGTTCGTCGTTGTTGATATGGACGGTTAATAACGTCAGTTCGGGATAAGAAATCATGATTTACAAGGATTTATGGCGATTTAGCACCAAATATCAGATGAATCACGGAAAAAACCGCTTGTTTTCGAGGCACGTTGTGCGATTTCATCCGGCGAAAGCTATAACGCCTTGCAAAACCGTAGCTTACAACATTCCTTACCCCGAACTCACGTTTAATAGGTAGGGTTTGGTTATAGTACGAACGGCACGGGGTGCCATGGGCGGTGTTATTTATCGAGTTCCCTCCGCAACAGTTCGGATTCCGTAACTTCATGGTGCCGCTGGATCATCAATCGCAGAATCGGCGAGGCGGTGGATGCCAATCGCGTGCGAGCCATCTGCATGGCCTGCCCCAGCGTACTGGCCATGGTGCCAACCAGATTCAGCGCCGTGGCGGAAGCAATCGGCATAGGCTTTTCCTCGTCGGAACAAGCGAACATGATAGCCGGATTCGTTGCTCACTGGTGCAGAACAAACCGACTGCACACCAAGAAATTCGGAACTGTCCGGAGAACTCCCTTGTGGCGTTTTTGTGGCAGTTGGCATTGCGACAGCCTGCAATGTCATGAGAAAATAAAAATCCGATCGCTTGCAAAACACACTATTTTCGCGGTATTATTCACTCTGCCACAGGGGGAATTGCAAGGGACCGAGAATCCCACTCTCTCCGCTTTTTTCTGTGGCCGTGAATTGTAAATGTATGATTCACGGCCATTGCATTTGGCGAACTTAGAACGGTTGGTCCGGGCCGTGG
>DAHVEJ010000286.1 GCA_027313145.1 Phycisphaerales bacterium
CTCCTGGGCGGTTATGAGCATGATGGGCTTATACAGCATCGATCCGGCCAGCACAGCTTATGAGCTTTGCAGCCCGGAGTTTCCCAAGATCACAATCCATCTGCACGCCCCGTATACCGCAGGGAGCTTTGTCATCACCACATCACCAAGCCCGAGGTTTACCCCCTACATTCAAGGGGCGCTACTCAATGGCATCGTCCAGAAAGCTGACTGGATCAAGTTCAGCGATATAACCCAAGGCGGAAAAATGTCATTCACTCTGTGTAAGACCCCCAATAAAAATTGGGGTTCCGCCGCGTTGGAGGCACCGCCATCATTGACGAATTGAAATTTCACTCTCGAAGCACCGTGTGTCTTGCACTATTTGTTTTAATGACAATACCGGCGGCCGCGCAAGCGACGGTACCGCCGCAATTCAGCGTGACTTTTCCAGCCTCGCTGCATAAGCAACCGTTGCAGGGACGGTTATATATCATGCTTTCAAAAAATGGCAAAACGCAACCACGATTTCAAATCAGTGACAACATCCAGACCGGGGAAATATTCGCCACGCAATGCAACGCCTGGAGGCCTGGTCAGGCTGTAATCGTCGGAGATCATGCGCTGGGCTATCCGATTAAGAACTTGCGGGACATTCCCGCAGGACACTATTTTGTGCAAGCACTATTTAATGTCTATACCTCATTCCATCGGGCCGATGGAATCACCGTAAAACTGCCGATGGATGAAGGTGAGGGGCAGCAATGGAACCGGAAGCCCGGCAATCTTTATAGCCTGCCGAAACGTGTGTTCCTCCATTCGGAAAACGGGGGCGAAATACATCTCGAATTAAGTCGTGTTATCCCGCCGCTGCCCGCGCTTCGGAGCACCCGCTATCTCAAACGCTTTCGTATTGAAAGTCCGCGGCTAAGCCGCTTTTGGGGTCGGCCAATGTATTTGGGCGGGATGGTCCTGTTGCCTTCCGGGTGGTATTCCCATCCCGCCGCTCATTACCCTTTGATCATATACCAAGGCCATTTTCAACGATATTTTGGCGTACCCATTCCGATGTCTCGCCAAGCTCCATCGTCAAAACTGAAAGGATTCGCCCGAATCCGTGCCGACTATTGCTATCGCTTTTATCAGCAATGGAAATCCGGTCAGCTTCCGCACCTTCTTATTCTGATCATTCAAAGCGCCAATCCGTATTATGACGATTCCTACAGTGTGAATTCGGCTAATCTGGGACCCTACGGCAGCGCTTTTGTTAAGGAATTGATACCATACGTCGAACATCATTTCCGCGGCATAGACCAAGGGTGGGCGCGGGCGCTGTACGGCTATTCCACCGGCGGATGGGAAGCTCTTGCATCACAGATATTCTATCCCGATGAGTTTAATGGAGCATGGGTTTCATGCCCCGATCCGGTTGATTTTCACGCCTTTATGGCGGTAAACCTCTATCGGGATGCCAACGCCTTTTGGCGATTGGGGCAGTTTTCACGGGTTCCCCGCCCGGCGGCGCGGCGTACGGACGGCACTGTTCTCACCACGATGGCTCGGGAAATGCTGCGGGAACGCGTACTGGGATCAAAGGGCCGGTCCAGCCGCCAATTCGATGCCTGGCAGGCGGTCTTTGGTCCCATGGCCAAAGATGGGTATCCGGCTGAAATATGGAATCCGCGCACCGGGCGGATTCATCGACGCGTGGTGCGCTATTGGCGGGATCACTATGATTTGTGTCATTATCTCAAAACACACTGGGCAACATTGGGGCCGAAACTGAAAGGGAAAATCCATGTAACCGTGGGTACCATGGATACGTTTTACCTCAACAACGCCGTTCAACGGCTGCAGAAATTTCTCGCAGGCACGCGAAATCCACACGTCAACGGAATATTTGAATACGGTCCGGGCCAACCGCATGGCTGGTGGGGCGGCGGCCCCAAGATGACGGCCGCGATGAGTGCTCTCACCGCACCGGAACGGGAGATTCCCGAAATAGTGCGGCACATGCTGGCAACCGCACCCAAAGGTGCCGATACAATGAGTTGGCGTTATAAATAAACGAAGCTTGCTCGCTTTAACCAAAATAGCCACTGAAAGTGATGAAACTTCGGCTTATGATTTTGCCCTGATAATGGATTGATGCGGGATTGGCCTGAACCGCCTCACCGACGACAACCCCCTCCTGGCACGCAGCATGCCTCAATTCAATTATGGATGACAAGGCGCGCCGCGGCCGTGGTTCATGGCCAATTGTTGTTGCCGTTCAATGATAGATCGGGATTAGAATGTGAAACTTTGGTTGCGATTTGGGGCGCATGATCACTACATTTTGTTGTTTTTCAGAGGAATAATGTGTTTTTTCACCGGGTTCGATCCCCAGCGGCCTCATTTTTTCGGTGCCCACTGCAACATTGCGTAGCTCCGATCCCTTTCGTGTTACACGACAATGCGATACAATCTGCGGCGGTGGAGCAGACACGTGCCTGCAATTCCTAAAAGCAATAAGTCGATCGTAGCGGCGTCCGGAACCACCCCTGTCTGATATACTTCAGTTGATCCACCTTCATCTGAGAAGATGTAATTTCCCGCATTGTCAACGAACAGCGTCCCCGGGTTCCCGACCGTGGGAATATTCACCGTCTGTAAAAACGTTGTCGTGCTGAATCCCCGGATGCCTTGGATCAACGAATTTACTGTATAGGCGATTGAGTCGTCGGGGCTAAATGCTATGTTTGTTGCAGATTGCACAGATCCCAACGTGAGATCGGTGCTGGTTTGGATGATAGCATTTTCCGCGTTGCCCTGCTCCGGAAACGCAACAAGCGTTCCATCTCTGCTTAAAGCCACGCTTGTTCCGTTTCCGCCCAGGGAAGATGACCAAGTCACTGAGGGATCAGTGGAACTCACGTTATACTGGTATTCGGACGAGGGCGAGACTCCGAAATTACCATAGTAAAGCGTAGCCCCGTTGGGACTTGTGACAATTTGACCGCCGTAAGCGCCAAGGCCTAGCCCCGTCGACGCTCCGGTGGCAGCGCTGATCTGCTCGATCGAATCGAATTGGTCTTGGGCACCGGTCAGCACCCAAAGACGACCATTGGTGCCGACCTGGACATCCAATGGACTCACACCCGAACCCAAGGAAATCGGGGTGCCAACTTGATTCGTTTGGGTATTCAATGTTGCGATAAAATTCGATCCTTGGTTGGCCACGTAAAGGGTTGTGCCATCGGTGCCAGTGGCGTCCGGAACTAAAATAACTCGGTCTTAATATTCGCAATCGCGAGAGTTGCGCTGGCGCGTATTTTGTG
>DAHVEJ010000287.1 GCA_027313145.1 Phycisphaerales bacterium
CTGCAAGGGACGCGGTGCGCGCCCGTTCTGCACATCATAAATACGAAGAACGCTCTAAAAATCTCGCTTGTTTAAGGTCTAGTGCTCTGTCACATCAACATTTTAGGATGGCTGCCTCTCAAAGGGCGCACCCACCATCGCAAAGGTTCGTCGTCAACCCTAACATTTTGCTGTGACAGAGCACTGGGAGCCTGTCCCACTGCCACATGATTATTTTTGTCGATGCAGCGCCGGATTTACGACCGCACACATGGCTGCGATATTCAGAGGGTAGTTAAGAAACGTCTTAATTTGTTCCGCTTCCAATTCGGGATTACCGATCAGCCCCGCGTGCGAGACGTCATGAACCGTAAAGTTATTCCGTGCCGCCAGCCAAGTATCAACGGCAGTAATCTCTTTGTGAAAGATTGCTTCCAAACGCTGATTTTCAACTGTTGTGGCCTTTGTTTTCCCCAGCATCGCCTGTTGCGACGCCACAACTTGTCGCAAGTCACGTCGCATAAACAGGACGCGATACGAACGATCCGACGGTAAATCATAAAGCAGGCGATAAATCATTTTTACCGCGTGTCCGGCCGCTGTTTCCAGCCACCGAGCGTTCGCTCGGGTTTCTTTTACGGCTTCAAGTTCAAAATAGCCACACGGATTGCTCACATCAGCCCGACGAATATGATCCGTCAACACCGGCATTCCACCGGCATGCAGCATGTGCATCATCAGTGACGTACCTGATCGCGGCAATCCGGAAACAATGGTAATGAAGCTTGATTCAGACATAATTTCCGCTCTGGGCGCAAAAGTTTTACGGCATTGTACCGCTTGTTACAGATTGTCAATGTAGGCTTGAATTTCTTCCATGGGCACGGCGGAATTTACCGCAACATACAAAATCATCACACTGAATACCGCTACGACAATCACATCATAGGGAAATTTTAGATAACCCAAACCGCCGGTCATGCTTTTTGAACCAATGCCATCCAGAATCCACAGTCCACCGAGATAGGGAAACACCCACCAGGTGCTTTTCCACGGCAGCCCGGCAATACTTTCGCGTTTGATAAGCCGCCAGGCCAGAAATAATGCCAGCGCCGCGGCAATAACTTCCAGCAGAAATGTGAGTGTGGCGAATCCTGACCAGTACACGATGAGATTGGAGATAATAAAAGTAATCGGAGCCAAAATATCAGCCATCGGCACCCGAAACGGTCTTGGGCGACTGGCCTCGGGAAGTGTACGCCGCAGCGAAAGCAGCACCACCGGGCCGATACCATAAGACAATACCATCACATCCGAGATTTCGTTAACCATTTTATGCCAACTCGGAAATGGAAGCATAAAAAAACATCCGACGACAAAACTTACGATTCCGGCGGCCCATGGCACGCCAAAGCGATTCAAGCGTTGCAATGAGCTATGAATGAAGCCATCCTCGCTCATGGCCCCGATCACCCGCGAAGAGGTCGTGGCGTAGATAAACCCCGTGCCGCCGGGAGAAACAATAGCGTCGGCATACAGTAACATCGCCAGCCACGCCAAACCAATACCCGATGCCAGAGCCGCCAGCGGCCCGGCCCCCACCGTAAATCCCCTGGCATGATCCAAGGCTGCCCATCCGTATTTAGCTAATTCCGCCGGGCTGATCGCCATGACAAATGCCAACTGTAAACCGATGTAAATCACCATCCCGATGACCACCGATCCTATAACCGCAATGGGAACATAGCGTTGCGGTTGCGAGGTTTCACCGGCAAGCTCCACCGCCTGCCTGAAACCCAGAAAGCTGAAAATCACACCCGCTGTACCCAACGCTGTAAAAACACCACGGATATTGGGTGCCAACTGATGCGGTTGTATATGCAGATTGCCCGTATGATGCGCTCCAATCAGCAGGCCGATGATCGTTACAAGCGGCACGGCCAGTTTCCACCATCCGGCGGTCGTGCTGATGCGCATGACCCATTTAATTCCAAAAAGATTCAACACCGTAAAAAATGCCAGCATGAGAACCGCGAAACCAAAGCCCGCCGGAGTCAACGCGTGATTCTTTGGATAAATCAGCCACGGCCAGATATTGGCCATGTAACCCAGCGTGGCCAGCACCTCTACCGGTGCCACCGAAACATAACCTAAAAAAAGGATCCAACTCCAGATGCGGGACAACAACACACCATGGCTTAAATGCGGAAAATGCACCACCGCCCCGCTGCGCGGAAACAAGGTCGCCAATTCCGCATAAACCAATGCCAGCAGCAGAATAGCAATGCCACCAACCAACCAGGAGAAAATGCTTAACGGCCCGGCCTGTTGCGCCGCTTCCATCGGGCCTTTCAGCCAGCCCGAACCAATAATTCCGCCGAGGCTGGCATAAAGCAACCCAATGACCCCGGCCTCACGCCTTAATGCAATTTTCTTATTTGATAAATCTGCCATGCCTGCCATCAGCTCCTGCTCAATAACCCCGGCGAAACTTTGCTACCGCTTGTTATCGCATAAATACCGATATCGAACCATCAGTATTCGCGTTTTGTTGTAGCAGGTAGTGTACCAAGCATCGACCGGATCGTCAGGAGTCTCTTCACAAAAAAGGCCGTCGGCACACTATGCCGACGGCCTGCCAGGCAAGGCAATATCAATGGACGGTCATTTTTCAAGCCTTCCGTCGCGTACGCCACGCCAAAATCCCTGCGGCCCCGGCGGCCATCAACATCAATGAAGCCGGTTCCGGCACGGGGTTGGCACTGCCCGCGACCAATGGGGCACCTCCGGTATCGCCAACGGCAATCGGGGTGTTGGCCGAACTTTCAAAGGCATAACCTAGGATTTTATTGCTGAAATCCACCAGATTGGTTGTCGGTTCTGTGGTGGTGTTGAAAGAAAAGGCGGCCCAGCCATAAAAATCTTTTCCGTTTGCACTTGTCGCGCGCAATCCGGTGTAAAGAACTTCGTGGTTTCCGGCTTTGACCACATTGGTGCTGTTGTAGCCCCCGGTTGCAAATACAAAATTATTGCCGGTCCCGCCGACTTGTGTACCTTTGGGCAGGAAATCGAGTGTGGATGTTGCGCGTAGAGTCGAGAAGTGGCGCGCTGGTTTAGGTTGGGCATAGCGGTTTGCCGACCCTTTCGGTTGCCGGTGCCTCAGT
>DAHVEJ010000288.1 GCA_027313145.1 Phycisphaerales bacterium
GGCAAGCTGGTGGTCGTAACGCCGGAAGACCCGAATCCCAAGGCCACTAACGGAACAGTGCGGATACCGGCGAATTCAGCTGCGGTGATTCTGGAGCAATGATCAATGATTTACCATTACTGCGGCTACGCGGATGTGTCGTTGAGAAATGAATGATGAATAATGAAATAGGAGATGATAATACCAAGCATTCAGCATGTATTACGCCGGAACTGACGCGGAGACAATTTGTCGCCGGTACTGCGGCCGGTGTGGTGATGGCGGGATTGGCTGATGCCGGAGGTACGTTGGCAGCTAACGCGGCTGCTCCGAGCGGAGCTGGGCCGGTGGTTTTGGAGGATGCGCATTGGCACGTGACAATCGACGGCGCTACCGGAGCGCTAACCAGCGTGGGGTGCAAAGATACGCACTGGGTGATCCAGCGCCGGCCGGAACTGGGGGTGTCATTTCGGATGCTGGCACCCTTACCGCAGCGCCATGATAATTTCATCCTTGGTCAACAACAGCGCGTGGCGCAAATTGACAAAATTTCCGCGCATCAGGTGCGCGTGCACTGGAACGGCTTGGCCAGTGAACATGCCGGCATCCTGCCGATCAAGTTCACAGCGACCATAAGCCTGGAAGTTGGGGAACTGAGATTTCACGCAACCGTTGAAAATCATTCGGCGTTAGCCATTGAAACTATTGATTATCCGTACATCGGCGATTTCAGTCCGCCGACACCTGACTCGCAAATGTGGCTCCAACACATGTGGTATGGAAACTTGCAATGGGATGAAATTTATCCTGCATTCGGCAATGAAAAAGGCTATTGGGGCGTCAACTGTCCCACCAAAACAATCGAAGGCAAGCAGTGCCTGTTCTGTTTGGTGCAGGCCAGGCGGCGCGGCCTGTATGTGGGTATGGACGATCCGACGCAGCCTTATCTGCTGGAATATACCTTTGTGCAGCACCCGGGGGTGATATCGGGCCAGAACAGCCTGGTGCCGCGGCAGCCTGAAATCTCCGGCCAAGCGGTGCATCTGGATTTCCGCACCTGCCATTTCATCTATGCACAGGCTCATACCGCTGTAAAACTGGCACCAGTGGTGATGCGCGGTTACGATGGGGATTGGCACGCGGGAGTTGATGTCTACAAAAAATGGCGCACCACCTGGTTCAAGCCGCCGCACCGGCCGGATTGGGTTAAGGAGGTGCATTCATGGACCATGCTGCGGATGAACACGCCGGTTAATGATTATTCCGTGCGATACACCGATTTTGTGCAGTATGGCCGGGAATACGCGGCCAACGGAGTTCGGGCGGTGCAGTTAGTGGGTTGGAATAAAGGCGGCCAGGACGGCGGGGATCCGTCGCTGGATACTGATCCGGGCCTTGGCACTTGGCAGGAATTTCACGACGCCATCACGGCGGTTCAGGCCATGGGCGTAAAGGTGATCCTGTTCGGCAAGCTTAACTGGGCCGATCTGACCACACCGCGGTATGCGGAACAGTTATATAAATATCAATGTAGCGATCCGTATGGAATTCCCTATCAGCAAGGTGGTTACAGCTACATTACTCCGCCGGAACTTGCGGGAATCAGCCAGCATCGGCGAGCCGTGATGGATTTTCTGGATCCGGCCTATCAGGAAATCGCGCTAAAAGAATTCCAGAAGATTCTGGCGCTGGGCGCAGCCGGCTGGCTTTGGGATGAAGTCTGTCAGCATGGCCCCGTGGATTACAATTTTGCGTCGGGCCATGGGTACAAACCGCCGGGATATATTTACGCCGGCGATTTGCCGATGGCGCGACGATTACGCGCGGCGGCGGATAAGGTAAATCCTGATTTTTTATTTTCTGGCGAAGGACCGCAGGATTGGCTAGCGCAATATTACGCGGTGTCTGAGGCGGGTGTTATGGGTGTGCCCATCTGTCAGTACCTCGATGGCCGCCTGGGGCTGCTGGCCGGCGTCAGTGGTTTTGACGACCGTGAAACGCTAAACATGTGCCTACTGCTGCGCCTGATCATCCAATATGAACCTTACTATTATAAAGGTCGCCTCAGTAATTTTCCCCTGACCTTGGCCTATGGAAAAAAAATTGATGCTCTGCGCCGGCGCTACCGGGAATTTCTCTGGGACGGCGAATTCCGAGATCAACTCGGAGTAGATGTGACCGCACGCGGCCCCCATCGCTTTTCCGTTTTTCATGCGGCTGACGGCCGACGGGCGGTGGTAGTGGTGAATCCGGATTTCGATCGAGCGATTACCGCTACCGTTAAGTTCCCGCAGTCGCGGCGGCTGACCGTCGCCACGCCGGAATATCCGGATACCCAATCGACCAACGGTGTTGTGCGTATTGCACAGCGGTCCGCGGCTCTGGTAATGGAGATCTGACTCATTGAGGAACGATTTATGACGTATGAGGTAAAAACCATGCATGCCAATTCTTCCCTTTCGTGCCGGGGCGGCGCGGCGGCGATAAAAGATACACTTTGCCATGCCCGAGTTTTCCGTTTCGGTGTTCTGATAGTCGCCGGAATTCTGGGCCTCATAACGACCAGCGGGTGCAGCAGCAACACTACCGCCGTCGGCACTAACGCCGACAATCCAACCGCGACTTCGACTGTGATGGGCAATGATGATGTGGTAACCGCCATGGCGGGAAACAGTATTAACGCTGCCGGCATGGCACCGGCGGCATTGGTGCATCCCTTGATTGGAACCGGTCATGGTCCCGGCGGAAGCATTAATTTGTTCCCCGGCCCATCCCTGCCGTTTGGCATGGTGCAACTAAGCCCCGACACCGAATCGCGCGGCTATGGATACCACTATTATCAGCCGGATATTCAGGGGTTCAGCATGACCCATATGAGCGGCCCGGGCTGTAACAATGAAGGGGATGTATTTTTCACCGCCACCACCGGCCCTGTGCACACGCAAATTAAGAATTTTCAATCCACCTATTCCCACAGCCAGGAATCCGCCGCGCCCGGGTATTATCAGGTAAAACTATTACGCTGGGGCATCAACGCTCAACTCACCGCCACCGACCGCTGCGGCCTGGCCAAATTCACCTTTCCCGCCGACAAACAGG
>DAHVEJ010000289.1 GCA_027313145.1 Phycisphaerales bacterium
AATATATTATATTGGAAGTTAAAATGACTGCCTGCCGTCGGAATATGCAGTATTTTCAAGTCATTTCACGGGGAGTGCCGGTATTACCTGAAGCATCATTGCTAATGAGGGCCGTGGCGGATAGTTTCCCCGTCGTGGAATAAATGACATACCCTTCAACCAAGCTTTGTCGCCCTCACCGCGGTGTACCCAGTGCCCAAGGGGCCATTGGGCGAGAGACACTCACTGCACCATAGCGGCGCTGTTACATTCTTAACCATCGCTGGTAAAAAGCATCGCCGATTTCGGTCAGGATCACAGACCTATGGTTGGCGACTCGCGCACGATATGCATTTAATCCCGAGAGTGTCTCCAACGCAATTTTGCCACTATTTAAGTATTCGACAATATCACGTGGTATATCCGCGAAGGAATGGAAAATCGCGGCCCGCTGCGCGGTGCCACAGTGGCCCCGACGGCTACCATCGAAGGGCCTTTCCCCCGGTGGCCGTGATAGCAAGAACGAGGGCCGCAACGTCTGGCTAAAATCGGGATTTTTGCCGCCGCTCAAGAGGGCCTTCAAGACTGTCCCACCGCTTGGCCGTATCCTAGCGGCCAGCCTAAGCCGCTTGATTGTAAAGGTTTACGTTCTTAGGCTATGAAATTCCTAAACCCTTGGCTTTCCAGCACCTGTGGCTTCTAACGGGTATTCCTTGGACGGCCTCATAATGGTGAAAATTCTCGAGCCACGTGCACCGCTCTAACCGTAACATTTCCGTGATTCCTATTAAGGTCATCTGTAAATTGCATAAATTAAATTTACATCCGCTTTTACGCTGTTCGGCCTACGCCTCTTCACAATGCTCCCCACATCCGCTCGGGCACAATATTTTTCAAACCAACTTGCGCATAGCGCCGAACTCGGGAGGCAACGACCCGCGCCGTCGGAGCAATAGAACCAATCACTGGCCGACCACCACATTGCGCTCGTAGAGGCCGCCTTCGTGCAGCGTCGCCACATGGCCATCAAAAAAGACACTGTTGGCCACGCCGATTCCCGACGAGCCCATATCATGCCGATAACGCAGGCCGGTACCTAATACGTAGGCCCCCGGGTATGAGGGGCTCCAATCCTCATTCCCAAACACCAGACCGCTGTAGAGATCGTAGAAGGTTGGCTGAATGGCCGCGTTGGGGTTATATACCCTAGTCGATCCGACTAAGGACCCGCCAAACCAGTTGTATTGGGTTTGTGGATCAAATCCATCCCAAGCCATTAATGGCCAGCACCCACCCCAATAATAATTTTGGTTGGCGTCGCCAACAGCGATGACCTGCTCGGGGCGCGTTACATCACTGAGTTTCGGCCAGGGGGAGGAAGCAGAGCTCATCCAAACGAAGGCATTGTCATTGGCTGCGTATTGTTCCGATTCCAAGCCCGAGGATGGTAGAACCGGTACAACTGCAGACGGGCACTCAAAGAGCGCTTCAAATGACGGTACGAGTTGCTGCTGGATCTGCGCCGTTTGCACTCCACCGACGCTGTATGTCAGATTGTTTCCGTTGCGTCCGTAAACGAGGCGGCAACCCGGCGTGTACCAGGCGAAGAGAGTCTCGTCCCAGGTCTCGTACGCGTCCGCGCTGGTAGTCATGAGATTGCCGGCAGGCAATGCCCCCGCGTAATCGCTGGAATATTCCTGCACAAGTTGTCCGATGGTCCTTAGCCGCGCGGCGCATGAAATAGTTTCAGCCTCCTGCTTAGCGGCGGCAAGGGCTGGCAACAACAGGGCAATTAGCAATGCAATAATCGAGATCACAACGAGAAGTTCGATAAGCGTAAACGCGCGGCGTTTCATAGTATTGTCTCCAAAACATCAGGCCCTGGGGGTGACGGAGAAGCCGACCAGGTAAACATGGTCAGCTTCTCCGTCGTTTTCCAGGTCAGTTGTCGGCCGACGGTTGGCCGCATAACACTACAATGTCAATCGGATCCGTCAAAATATTTTGCCTAACAAACCCGGCGCTTCCGCCCGAGCAGAACGAGCGACATTGCGCCAAAAGCCAGCAGCGCGAGAGTTGCCGGCTCGGGAACGGCCTGATCTGTCAATTCAAAACTGGTGATTGTTCCGCTGGCACCATTGGCTCCGATAGCGACTTCTGTGATATCGGTTGGGTTAGCTCTGCCATTATCAGGACCGTAGCCCCATTGACCGATCCGGCCATTGCCCTTGCCATCGGGGTTGTACCACGCACTAGCCTGCCAATCTGAACCCGTAGTGTCGAGAATAATTTGCATGGTTTCCCCCAGCGTCGGGTTTGACCCAGCCGAAAAAGTGTTCGTTTGCCCTGGCCCAAAAGCCCCGCCGACAAACGGCGCACCGCTAGTATTCATTGATGGCCCATCGGACTGGAAAAATGGAACCGGGGTGCCGCTGGGGCCGCTGATGGCGATAAATCCCATGAACAACGGGCCGTCATAAGCACTATCACCGCTGACAAAGTTGGTTGGGGTCATGGTGGCGGTAAGCGTGTAAATGTGGCCGCTTTGGGGAGTGAAGTTAAGCCCCGCAACTTCCAAGGCTCCGGAGCTGCCATTGGAATCAAGTGATCCGGTGATGGCACCATTCGCGGTAAAGAAAGGCTGAGTATCCGGTTGCCCAGTTCCCGTCAGGCTGCCAGCGCTCCAAGTCTGGATCCAGGTCGGGCTGGCACCGTTGTCAACGGTTGGTGCCTGCCCTGCCAAGGAGGTCGAGGAACTGCCGGAGAAGTTATCCTGATATACGATTGTGGTCGTATTCGCTGCGGCCGAAGCAGCGGATGCACCAACCGCAATCGCTGCGAGCGCCAGAAGTGAACCTCCGAATGGGATACGATGCGATAGCATAAAAATCTCCTGCTCCCTTTGGGAGCCTCGTGCAACTGCCCGTTGTCCTAACGGGTAAAGGTTCCGCCGCAACACGCGGCAGAATAGTTACTGCGTAATTCGGTTGAGTCGCAAACTGCGTAACAAGCCCACAAATTTCTTTCGCAGTTGAACATGTCGCAAAACCCTCAGTCCACCGGAAAGCCTGACCAATTCAGGCAAAATCATTTATAGT
>DAHVEJ010000028.1 GCA_027313145.1 Phycisphaerales bacterium
CACCGCCCACAACACGCCGTCGACCGCCCCCACGCGGCAAATCAACCCACAGCAAAAACCGGGCCGGACGCTACTGCATCGGCGCCCAGTGCCAACCCTTCCGGGTTAGATCCAATGCCGATCAATTGAGCCTGTAGCGTGCTGGAATTGATCTCCGCAATGGAGTTCAAGCTTGGGACAGTAGCATAAATCGTCGTGCCATTCTGCACAAAATCCGTCATTCCATAATTAAAAGTGGCGACGGGCGCAGCCGCACCAGACTGCGCAGCCACGGTCGATGCCTGGCCTGCAAATCCCGCCACTGCACACCCCGCCGACAACAACACGCCACACCGGAGAATTTTATTCATGTCCATCAGAACACCCCTTATAAAAAACGACCTCTTCTCCCGGAGAGTCCCGCAACGGAACCCTTTACGGGGAAATTCAGACAAAACAAATTTGCGATCGCAGTTGGATAATTTCAACTTGCGGCATGCAGCGGCATTAATACCACTTACTCCTTTCAACCGCTACCGGGCGGGCGAACCAAATTCCCATGCCTCAGCAGCAACCCCGTGCCGCGGGATTCAAGTGGTTGGAACGACGGCGATTGCAGAATCGCATTGAACAGCACAATGGATGCGCCAGCGACGCCGATCCCCGACTCGCAATAACATCACTCTTTTTAATATGAGATGCCACACGGCAACGGATGTGTAGCTCTCTCGGCCAATCCATTAGCCATCGTAAGATTGTACAACATCCCAAGACACTTGTCAAAAAACACCTAAAAAATTCGAGCCGCTTGCGTTGTTAAGTTCGTGCCGAGTTGAAGCATGTAAGCGGTGGGTGCGGAAAACAGCGTTACCCCAGATTCTGCGGAGGGCACTGGCCTTGGCATTGAAATAACGCCCTTCGGAGAAAATCTTTTCAGAATTTTACACCAGCATGCACTTGACGCGGGCATTTGTTGCGTTGTATAATACTCGCATGGGGTGCCGTGGTGGTGCCCACTGCGGAGTGCCAATACTGTGCGTATCCCCGTTACCGGTAAACTTTTCAATTGGGAATCACTGGATGATTCTCCGGATTTGGTGGCCTGCAAACTTCTTCTGGGCATGCTCTCGGATGAGAAGATCATCGGTGCTTTGCGGTTCCGACGGTATAAGGGGCGTAATGATTATCCCGTTCCGATGCTCTGGCGGGTGCATCTGCTGCGTTATTTCCTGCGGCATGTCACAATGGAACATTGTCTGGCGGAGATGCGGCGTAATCCGGCCTTGCGAGAATTGGCCTTAATCCCCACCGTGACGGATGTTCCCAAGCCGTGGAATATGAGCCGCTTTGAGGAAGTTCTGGGAGAGCCGGTCTTTTTGGCGCTTCTACGGGAGATGTTTGAAGAGTTGATCCGAAAGCTGGGATCGGTGGTGCCGGACTTGGGGCGTCATACGGCGGGCGACTCTTCGTGCCTCAGCGCCCGGGGTGACAGCAAGGAGGCCTGTAAAAACGATAGCGCCTTGCCGCAGCCCACGGGAGGACGCAAGGAATACCTGGCCGATGATGGCGTAGTATCCAAAGTCTACGAATGGTTCGGTTATAAGTTCCATTTACTGGTGGATGTCAGGCATGAAGTGATTCTGGCCTGGCATATTACCTCAGCCACCGAATCCGATGCCGGGCAGATACCGGAGTTGGTTAAACAGGCCAAGAGTAACCTTCCCGATGGGCGTATCGAAACGATGGCTTACGATAAAGCCGCCGATGATGTTAAAACCCACACGTTGCTGCGGGAACAAAATATTAAGCCCGTGGTGCAGAATCGCCGGATGTGGCGGGAGGAAGAGGAACGGATGCTGCCGGGGCATGATGGCAACAGCAATATCGTCTATGACGAAGCCGGGACGGTGTTTTGCTATGACAAGGTCTCGGAACCCCCGGTCAAGCACAAAATGGCCTATACCGGATATGAAAAATCCCGTGGCACGCTTAAATACCGCTGTCCGGCCCGGCATGAGGGCTGGAGTTGCCCCAGCGCCGGGCGGTGCAACAAAGATAAACCCTTCGGCAAGACGGTACGGGTCAAACAGGCCATTGATCTGCGGCGGTTCCCACCGATTCCCCGTGCCACCATGGAATTCGAACGCCGCTATAAGGGCCGCACGGCCATTGAACGCGTCAACGCCCGCTGCAAGCTATTCTGGGGTGCCGATGACGGGAATGTCAAAGGAGCCAAACGCTTCCACGCCCATGTCGCCACGATCATGGTGGTACATGCCCTGTTTGCCACAGCCCTGGCTTGTGCCCCCCGCTACGAAGGCAAAAGCTTCTCTCCGGTGAAACTTTCCAAAATATCCCTGGCGTTGTATCCGGGAAATCCGGCTGATTCATCCTGACCCCAGAAAAACGGCACCGCAGGCGGAAATCCGAGCTCCCACAACTCATCGCGATGCAACCAAAGCCAACCGATGCGGTGAATGCTGCACAAAAACAGCCGATATTGGCCCTTCCGCACGCCAATATGGCTGGAAGCGATGAAAATTCGTTCGCCAATTAGTGGACGCATACACACATGTGTATATCATGCCGCGCGGCTCGGCATGCTTGCCGTGCGCGCGTGAGAAAAAAAAATTAAACGAGAATCCTACTGCATTCATTATCCAGTCAATTTGGCCAATAAATTATGCTATCCCGACGGCCTTACGGTGCGAAGAAAAAGTGATTCGCCGCCGATTGGGAAAAATAATAAAAAAAGGCCGGAGATGTGCCAACACCCCCGGCCTGTGTTTCGGTGAAGAAAGGGATCGTTGCCCTTATTTTCAATAATTGCGACCGAACTGCTTTTTCTCAAATTCCTTCTGGATGATGATCCGTGGGCGAACCAGAATCAGCAGCACCAGATTGTCTTTGGTTGTTGAGCTGTTGGTGAACAAACGATTAATAATTGGAATCTGCGAAAGCACCGGCACACCGGCCTCAATGGTGGTTTCACCGGCCAGGCGTTCACCACCAAGCAGTAATGTCCCGCCGTCCGGAACTGACACAGTTGTGGAAACCTCTGTGACCTGGGTCTGCGGCAACTGTACGAAGCCGGGCAGCGCGGTCGCGGAGGCACCAGCGGTGGCGGTGTTCTGCCCGTTGATATTGAAGGTTTGGAGGCTTAACAACTGGGACAGCGAGGGCTGGATGGTCATAATAACGTAACGATCATCCGAAGAAACCGTTGCCTGCACGGAAAGGCTTAGACCCGTAGTCAGCGGTAACACATCCAAATTAGTTGCCACACCACCCACGCCTCCAACCAGTCCGCCTGTACCAGCGGTTTGAGTAAAGCTTTGGACGTAGTTTTGCACGTCTTCGACCACCATGGTAGCGCGCTGACCATTAAACAGAGTAATGCGGGGTGCTTCCAGCAGGGTATTGCGTTTGTTAATTTCCGTAGCATTTAACAACAGATTCAACTGATAGTTGGAAAGAATACCCCCGGCCAGACTCAGAGACGGGGTGGAATAAGTTCCACCAATGGAGTTTGTTACACCGGTTGTCTGGGGCGTGGCATACGTGGAGCTATTGTTTGTAATACTTACCGGTCCGGAAATGCTGGGAGTGCTGGTACCGGCACCCGCGACCTGGCCAACATCAGAACCGAACATATTGCCAAAACCCAAGCTCCAGGAGAAACCAAAATCATTCAAGAAGCCCGTGGTTACGTACAGGAACCGGGCATCAATGGAAATTTCCACAGACCGGGTTTCACGCAATTGTTTTAGCAAGCCCGACACTTTTTCGAGATTGCCGGGAGTTTGGGTGATTACAAGCTGGCCGTTAATTTCGCGAACTGATCCAACAGTGCCACCATTGTCAATCCATGAATTTCGGGCCACGGTATTTTCGATAAGCTGGGTAATCTCGGTGACCATTTGGGCACGCGTCTTGCCGGCTTGTTGTTGGCCGCCCTGGCCGCCGCCGCTGCCCGAGAAGAGATCGGAACTGCCCGCGCCGCCGCCACCGCCGGAGCTTCCGCTGCTGACCTGCACGCCGCTGGTGCTGCTTTGATTTTGCAGATTAAAGGTCGGTGCGGTGAAGTTGGGAGCCTGAACCAGCAGGTCCTGAATGTCAAACACACGCGTTGTTTTCTGCTGGGCCAATTGATCATTGGTGGAAATGGTCAATACGCCGCCGCTGATACTGTAACCCAACTGCGTTCCACCGCTTCCCTGCGCCTGTTGCAGGACCAGTGAAAGCACTTTCTTAAATGGTACGCCGCGTAAGGTTAAGCTGATGGGCGTGTTTTTCTGCACGCCGGCATTGCTTAGTGCGTTCCAGTTCACAACAATGTTGGCACCAGTCTGCTGCCGCAGCAGTCGGACCACATCAGAGAATGGCTGCTGATTGACAACGATCTTCGAAACATTACGCGCCAAAGCCAGACGAGCTTCTTTATCCGCAGGAGATTCGGAATTGTGCTGTTCCGCTTCCCGCATCCGGCTAAGTTCCGGCCAATCCTGCGGGTAAATTTCCAGATTGGGATAGGGAATCATATATTCCTGCCCCTTGACCTCTTGAGCCTGCTCGGCTTCGGAGCGCAGGTGGTGATAGTGATTCCAAGCATTGTATTGAATTTGGTCAGAAACCATTTCCTGCATAAACAATGCGGTATTGTTCTGCGGGTCAATGGCAATAACCTGGTTTAAGGTATCCAGCGCCTGCTGATACTGCATCTGTTTGAAGTACTCGCGGGCCTGGCCCATTAACTGGTTGATCTGCATCTGCCGGCGAACCGCCAACTGATGCTCAATTTGCATCTGGCTTTGTGTCACTTCCTTAGCACGATTCGCCTGCGCAATGGCCTGAGCCTGGGCTTCCTGCTGCTGAATCACCGCAAGCTGTTGATCAGCCCGGGCTTTCATTTCTTTGTAATCCCCGGCTGTCAGAATGCCCCGAGCGGCCTCGATCGTGGCCAAGCCATCATTAACATGATCGACAGCCTGCGGGTACTTGCCGGCCTGCATTTCCTTGGCGGAAAGTTGCAGGTCATTATCAAAAAGTACATGAGCGCGTTGTGCCTGGATGGCCTGATCGTAAATTTGCTGGGAAAGCAAGCCCGGCGACTGCCCCAGGGCCAGTTTCTGGGCATTGCGAAGGCCCATCGCGGCGGCCTGATTTTTCGGATCAAGCGCCAACGCATCATTATAAAGGGCAACTGCGTGCTGATAATCGGCATTGCGCAAATCGTCGTCGGCCCGCACTACCAGCGCCGCAGAGCGTTCGCGTTCAATTTCCGCCAGGGATGGTTTGGATATTTCTTGCGCCGAAGCGGATTGCATGGTTGTCGCAGGCGCTTTGGAGGTGACTGCGGGAGTCGCCTTGGGAGCAGTAGATGACGACATGACCATGACCGGGGCGGGAGCCGGGGTGGCTACCGGTGCCGGTGTCTCCGTGGGCTGTACCTTAGTAGTTGCTGATTGAACGGGTT
Organism: Phycisphaerales bacterium; assembly: GCA_027313145.1. Lineage (GTDB taxonomy): Bacteria > Planctomycetota > Phycisphaerae > WQYP01 > WQYP01 > JAMDCX01. Next base: position 5,456 of record DAHVEJ010000028.1, read on the forward strand.
GCGGCTGCTGAGCTTCCGTGGCGGCCTGTTGCGGAGCTTCAGTTTTGGCCCCAGTGGCGGCAGCCTGTTGTGCGGCCAAGGCGGCGGCAGCTTGCCGAGCTTGCTCCGCCTGCTGTTCCTGTGTCTGCTGCTGGGCCAGAAGTTGTTGTTGTGCAAGCTGCTGCTGTTGCGCAAGTTTGGCAGCGGCAAGTTTTTCCGCAGCGGCCCTCTGGGCCTGCATCTTTATTTCAGCCATCTTTTGCTGTTGAGCCATTTTTGCCGCGGCGGCCGCCTGAGCCTGCTGAGCTTTTTGCTCCTGGGCAAGTTTTTTAGCGGCAGCTTCCTGTTCCATTAATTTCTGCTGGGCCGCCTTTTGCTGTTGGACAAGTTTTTCAGCAGCAGCGGCTTGCGCGAGTTGCTGCTGATGTTGCTCCTGAGCAAGTTTCGCCGCGGCTGCCGCCTTCTCCGCCTGACGATTTTTCATCGCCAGGGCGGCCTGAGTGGCGGCGGCTCGTTGCGCCTCCTGTTGGTTTTGTTCCGCCAGCAACTTCTTTTCGGCTGCCGACGCCTGTGGGGCGGCCGTTTGTACGGCGGCCGTTTTGGCCTGCTGTGCGGCTTCAAGCTGGCGTACTTGTTCAACACGGCGTTGTGCGATTAAATACTGATAATGCGGAATTAAATTGGCCTGATCACCGAGATCAACTCCGGAAACCTGGATTTTGTTAAGGTCCGCTTCCGCCTGATCAAAGTTCCCGGCCTGATAGGCGTGGGTAGCGTCTTGAAGCAGCGACTTCATTTGCGGGACCAATTGTTGTTGCTTGGCTTGGGTTAAGGCCAGGTTGTCGGCCGCTTCACTTTTAAGCTCCGGTGAAACATCCGGGCTTTTAATGAGATAGTGAAAGAGCTTGGCAGCATGGGCGTAGTGGCCATCCTGCAGGGAAGCGGTGGCATTGTGGTACACCGTCAGATCCATCGACATGCCGGCGATGCCCGCATCCGCCTTTTGCAACAGCGAAGCGAGGCGGGTTTGATCCGCGCCACTGAGCTTGGAGGGATCAATAGACAAGAGCACCTGCTTGGCAGTCTGATACTCGTGCTGACTGATCAGTTGCGTGCCGCGATCCAGAAGCGTCGTTGATGACGACGACTGGGCTTCCGCGCGGGCAATGGCAAAGGGCAGCAATGGAAGGCTCGCGCCGGCCAATAAAGCTCCCGCGACGCCAATGGCAAGAATTTTTGATCGCTTCTGGGTATTCAAGGCTACTACTCCTACATCCGAACATTTACTGTGGAACCGGCCCATGATCATGCACCGGAACCGATCAGACTTCAAACTAAACAGCGTTCGGCATCAACCGCCCGCCAAGGTCTTGACCTCATAAAAACATCTACATGTTTTCCACACCCTCTTGTTTGCAAGGACTTATCCTTCAACAACCCGCCGATAAACCCCCGTATCCTAAAACCGATTTTGTCCGGTTGCAACCCCAATTCAATTTTTTCCTCCGTAAGCAACGCGCCGCCGAAGATAAAACCACCTCACGGATTATTGTTTTGCCCGGTTGCCGGCGGCGGAGCACCAATCTCGTTGCTCAAATTATTAAGCCTCTGCAACTGCGGATCGGTCGAATCCCATTGTGAATTCCGCAGGTGCAATTTATGATCCGGGCCGTCAAGAATCACGTTTACGCTCTGGTCTGCCGGTTGTTTGACGGCATCAACCAGCACATACCCCGTGGCAAAGTTCACGAGTTTGGGAGCTAATGTACCATTGCTGGTAATAACCGAGATGGACTCTTTGTTGCCAATCGGCTCGCCTAACCGCACCGTCTGACTGCCGTCAAGCCACTGGCCGCGAACCCATTTGAACAGTTGGAAGGAAACAGATCCGCGTGATACCTGCGCGCTGGAAATAAAGAAATAGAGATCGCTGTTGACCCGCATCGATGCGCTGGGCAGGCTCCAAGGCGATTTCAACCACTGCTGATGGCGCAGCGCCGGCTTGTCGAGGCGGTTGGGAAAATTAAATACCGGATTGTACATGACCACGCGAATTTCGTAGCGATAGGTATCGCCGGGGGTTACATGCGTATCATAAAATCGCACCGGCACATCGGTCATATCGGTCATGCTGGCCGGGCCGGTGGTAGGAGGTGAATTAGTGCCGTTGAATCCAGGCGGAGTAAAGCCACCGGGAAACCCATTGGGTATTGCCGGATAATTGCCGTTGGTTGTCGCAGACTGGCCGGGCATCACTAATGGCGGCAACTGAATCTGTTGAGATTGCTGCGCCTGGACCTGAAACGGCGACAACGCCGGCGTCGTGGGTTGCTTCTGCTGCTGCTGGTGCACCTGGGGCGGGGGAGTAGGCAATCCACCCGGGGGGCCAAAACCGCCTGGAGGACCGAACCCGCTCGGGGGGCCAAATCCGCCCGGAGGGCCAAATCCGCCCGGCGGACCGATATTTGTTGGCATCATGGGGTGGGGGCGCTGTGAGTTGGGCGAGGGAGTAGTCGCGCGCCGCTGAACCTGTCGCGTGGCATAAAAGGGCGGATCTAAAATTTCAGAAACAATTCCGTCCAACTGTCCGAGCAATGTGGAACGCTGGCTGTAGCCCAGGGAGCTGAAATTCAAGGTCGGCAAAGGATTCAGATTCAAACCCTTGATTTTTTTCCACGCCGACCAGCGGCCATCCGCCAAAAGCCGCTGGCGACGAACTTCCACCCGGTAAAAAGCCGTTATCTGATAGGGCAACGGCAACGCCGCCTGATCAGCGGTGAGCTTCTTATCCTTGGCGGTCAGGCTGGCCAACCACTTAGACATGGGGAAAGTCGTTTTAAGCGTTACCCAGAACATTCCCTTGGTGGGCAGATTACTGGTGCCATTCATATTACTAAAATTGTTCATGTAATTGGTCGGATTGGTGTTGCCCGGAAATCCGTTGTTGGCGGCCGAGTTCCCGGTGGTACCCGATGTGGCAGGCAAATAGACGACCGCCTGAGATTGGCTGGCTTTAGGCCTAGCTAAAGCAGGCGCAGCGGCTGCCATGAATATTAAACCTTGTGCATGGCGTCCGGCAGTCATTTGTAGCGCGGTATTGTATGGGGCAAATGGCACATGAGACAATGCTACCAACGGCTGTGGAAGCGGACTGGATTGTTTAGCGACCAGATCTTTAACGTAATTCGGTAGATGACCGATGTGAATCGTTCGATTCTGTTGCTGCTGGATTGCCAATTCAAGAGACCGCACTTGCGACGTGATCACTGAACCCACGTCAGCGGGTGCCACCATGGAACCCGACTGCACCGGCGACGAGACCTGATTGGGGTCATGCACAAAATTCTTGTAAACCAGCCAACCGGCAAAAAGCACGCCGATTCCAAGAACGAGCTTTTCCACATGGCGCTCTATGGGATTAATATTCTTCATGGTCGATCACCAAAATCCATTCTCAACTTATGGCAACTCAAGGTTGTGCGGCCGTCGTCTTCAACAGGCTTAGCCGAGCGCGATACGCCGGTGGCATCAACGGTTCATTCCACGGCGTGCAGAATAGTGCTTCCATCAAAATGTCCAACCGAACAGCGGGAACCTTTCCGTAGACGTAGCCATCGGTAATGGCACGAATCGGATCAACCGACGTCATGTTCATCTGCAAGACCGTATAACCGTTATTCTCGCGATAAATTTGATTGATGAATTGGTTGATTTTATTGGCCTGAACAACCACGCTTAGCGCCACGAGGGTGATCTGATGCTTGGCATTGCTGAAATGATTGGTCAATATTGCCCCCGTTGTCGCACCGGAGGTCGCGCTAGCGCCCGCGGGCGTGCCCGGAAGTCCGCCGGGGGGACCAAAGCCCCCTGGTGGCCCAAAACCGCCGGGAGGACCAAAACCACCCGGAGGGCCAAAACCACCGGGCGGCATTCCGGGCATCTGGCCGCCCGGAGCGCCGGTCGATTGCGCAGGAAGCGCTCCTAAGAATAGCCCACCGTCCGGGACCAATATCGCCCCATTACCCGATTGCTGTGATTGCGACGTTTGTCCCCCTGTCAAAGCTGCCGGCGCGTCGGTGCCGATGGTGATACGGATCAGGCGCTTTACCGGCGATAAACTGACATTCGGACTGCTCTGATTCATGGCAACAATCGCATTGACGATATCATTTTGAATCCAGGAATCAACAAATGCTTCGTAAATTTGCGACGAAGTCGGAAGATGGCGGCTTAGCACGAAATTGCGTTCCTGAAAGCTATCCCGGCGAGCATACACCTTGCATTTTGCGGCCGCTAAAAACACTTGGCGGCGAATAATTGCATCCTCAATTTTTTTCTGCTCGGAGGTGCTGGCTGTGCCGCTACTCTGAAAGCCTTGGGGCATCGCTTCCTGCATGCGTTTCAACCGGGCGTTAACCAGATCGCTTATACGTTCCGTGCTAGGCGGTCGGCCGGCGTCCAAGCGGGTCAGAAAGCAAAACTTGTTATGCTTATTGTTCGCAAACAGCCGCCGATATTCCCGTCGGAAGGCCCGTCGGGTCGTTAAAAAGTGCGGTGGATTCGGCAGCATCCCCGCCATCGGCATGCCTGCCAGCAGGGGAATTTCATGATGCCGGGGATCTTTGGCGATCTGCCCCTGAGCCGTAAATTCCACGCGTCCCCAGGCGTTAAGTGTAATATATTCCTGTTTAACGGACTTGGATTGTGACTCGATATACGTCTGAACTTTTAGCCGGGCCGCAATAATTGGCGGTGTTACCGGGGCGTTATAGCGCTTATGACCGGGAATATGAATCGACGTCGTCCGCAAACTTTGTGCGACCTGCGCCTGCGATAATTCAGAGGTCATTCTACTGCGCAGCTTTGCCCCCATGGAACTCAACGGGTAGAAAAGCACCACCACGGACGCCAGAATCACAACGCCGCATATAATCGGTATCAGATTGGCCTTAATAAATTTCATCCAAACCTCCAGCCAGTTGAATAAATCCCAATCGTTTGGTTTTCATCCAGCTCGCGTTATCGGCATACGTCAGCAAGCCACCTGCAAAAACCCGCTCTCCAACGGAGCGGCACGCGCATACAGTTACACACAACCTTCAGTGTATGTAAACGTTGACTATCATCTGAAACGCGGTGGCATCGCTCAGAGAAGCCTTGGTATTGGGGTCAATGGCCCCCGGAATACCTCCAGTGCTTTGGCTGTTAAAGCTAAAGCTGGCACCACCGCCAGACGGCATTCCGCCGGGGGCAAAACCACCCGGCGGCCCAAAACCGCCCGGAGGTCCAAATCCCCCTGGCGGACCGAAGCCGCCCGGCGGCATTCCACCCGGAAATGCCGGGATATTGTTTTGTGGGATCGTATTCTGGTTCTGGCCGTTTGCCGGAGCGGTGGTCGTAACTTTAGGTAAATAAGCTGGAAGAAAAACTCCAGAGAACGGTCCCAGTACCGACCCCCATGGAATAAAGCCCAAACCGCCTGAATTAGCCCCTCCACCCCCTCCGCCCAGCAAATCGCCGATCCGGGATGTGGCCAGAGACCCTTTGACAATCTTGATGGTAAATGGCTTTTTCGCCCCCGGACCGCCCAGCTTCTGCAGCCGATCTTGAAATTCCTGCAAAATTCTTCCCCAGTCACTGTATGGCGTATAACCGCTGATTACCAATTGGAATCCACCACCCGATGGCGCTGCTGCGGCGGCTCCGGCGGCCGCGACAGTTGGTGTCGGCGTTGGAGTCAGCGCGGCAGGCTGGTTATTATTTCCCGATGCAAGTTGATTCGATAACACGGTTTCATAGGTGGAATTTACGGATTGAAGCACAATTTTCCAGGAATTCGGATTTTTTATGTCGGCGGGCTTTTTGGTCATCGCCTGCGGTAATGATTGATACAAGGTTTGAATAATTTGCGGCCAAATTTCCCGCTTCTTACCCAGGTCCAGATAGTAATTAATTTTGGCGATGTTGGCCTGGTACGTGTTACTGATAGAGGTATAGTGAGTGCGCAGAGACGATTCCGAAAGAATTTGTGTCTTGGCCTGCTGCACTTCCGGCGTGTTAACGCTGGCGTCAAACGCCGAAGCATCCATCGAATAGCGCGCTGCCGAGGCCGCAGCCCCCAGAACAAACAAGGCTGCCGTTGCCGCAAACCATGGATATTTCTTCCGCCAGATCATCTGCCGGGCAATTTCCACAGGCAGCAAATTGGTGTTGATCGTCGCCAGACCGACACCTTGCAGCGCCAGCCCATACGCCGCGGTCATACCCAGTGCCTGATCACTAAGGCCCGCCGCCATCTTGGCGTCTTCAACTTCAATTTTGGTAAAGCCGTCAAGCCGGGCCACTTCCATGCCCAGATACTGCTGAAGATATTTCTGTAAGTTAGAAAGGCGGAAGGGATTGCCCATGCCGATAATTTGCTCCACGCGACTTTCACGATGGGAGCTGTTGTAATATCCGATGGACCGCTGAATTTCAGCGACAACATCCGCGAAGGTCGGCCGCATCGCCTGAAAAATCTGCCGGGCATATTTACTGGTGGCGGCCGTCTTTTTAAGTGATTCCGCCTTTTTGAAGGCGAAGCGGAAACTTTTCGCCAAGGATTCAGTAAAACTGTTACCGCCCAGATTAATGTTACGCAGCCATAATCTTCCCTGATCGACCACAATCATATCTGTATGGTCAGCTCCGATGTCCAGGAAGATTGTCCCCTTATCCAATCCTTTGCCCTCATGAACGACCGCGTTGTAAACCGCCAGCGGCGCTAATTGCAGACCATGAACGGTAATACCCAAGGACTGGAAATCGGCGAGTATCGCCCCCACCAGATCCGTTTTTATGGCGAATATTCCGATTTCAACATCCGGACTGTCCGGATTTCGGAAGCTATGATAATCCCAATTAACCTGATCTAACGGGAAGGGAATCTGCTGAATCGCTTCAAACCGCACAATTTCAGGAATTTTGCGCGGTTCCACCGGCGGCAACTTCACGAATCGCGAAAAACTCGTCGCGCCCGGCGCGCCAATATAAACCTGTTCACCATGCAATGAATACCGCTCAAGAAATCGCGCCAGGCTCTCGCGGACGATCTCCCGCCGATCCACATCCGGTTCGCTTAGAAAATGTCCATGCTCAATAACTTCCATGGCCTCAAGAAATACCTTGTCGCCATCGCGGCGGAGCTTAATAGCTTTAACCGCCGTCGTTCCGACATCGATACCCCATGCTGACTGTGAACTGGCCATGAAGACCTCCGGCAAGCTCCGATGCAACCCCCGGGCGTCGCGTGTTGAATCAGACTAGATCCGACACACCCTTTGGAATATCTTACGCCGAGCCACAGCTCAACGAAAGTCTACTCCGCCTCGTCGCCCGGTTGAGAATCAGGGATCGCCACCCCCGAACAAAAAATTTAACCCGCTACTTTGCCAGGACTTCGGTCATAGGCTCCGCGCAGGCTCGCATCAGTGTCCTTAATAAAACCCAGATCACATGATTCGTCAAGCAAAAAGAATCAATTTTTTTCTTTCCCGCCCCCCTGCTTGCAGAATTTGCGGCGACGATATTGCTCGCAAACCCCTTTAGATCATGCCATGCCAGCCTATGAGAGTCGCAATTTTACTTATCTTTGCTGAAAATTCTGCTACAATAAAAAACTATGAAATTATATTGTCCGCAATTACTGATGCTTACCGTTCTCGCGGCAACTCTGGCCGGATGCCATTCCTCAATTGTGCCGTTAAAGCCTTCGGCCTTAGGCCCGCCTTGGGCGTTAAGCCGACCTTTGCAAACCGCTGATCGAGCATCTCGATCCGACAACTTGCCGGCGCGGGCTGGGCGTCACAATCCATCGCAGTCCACCATGGCCGATAACGGGAATTGGTTTATCAATGCCCGCAATGGCACAACCCGAAAAATTGCTATCGCCCGTTACAAAAATATCTGGCGACAAACGCAACACGTTCTGATCCGCATGGGCTATACCATTCAATGGGCCAGCTACCGCCTGGGCGTTATTACCACCCGCTACAGAACCGGCCCGGAAATTCTGCAATGGTGGCGGCCCGACGCAACAACTTTTCCGGAACTTATGGAAGGCACAATTAACACCTTTCGCCGAACCCTACGCATTGTTATCCGCCGATCCGCCAAGCCGCACACGTTTGCCATAACCGTTGAGGCGCTGGTAGAGCGCCAGGAAAACCCACAGGGGTCGGTGGGAAATGTTGCCTTTTTCGGAGCCTCGGCGTTCGGTAATAGTCCGCTGCCCCTGAATTCCCATCGGACGCCGCCTTCAGCCGGAGGCCCGTATTGGATGCGGGTGGGCCACGATCCGGCATTGGAAAAAAAAATCCTTCATCGCTTATTCGCTAAATTCTGAATTCACGGCACTTAGTGGACAACAGTGTATGTAGAGGCATAGCATTCTGCGTCGGGATTTTTGGGAAGAAAAGGTGGTGTTGAGAACCGCAGACAGGCAAGGAGTGTTTCACATGACAACCCAAAACGTGCTGTCCATGTTTAATGACGTCGGGCGTTTGTTGCGATTCCTTGGTAAGAAGATGCTTTGGATTATTCTGGGATGGATTATCGTTTATTTTTTGTCCCAACTGTTTTCCAAAGGGTCCTGGATGCTGGTAGAACCGGTTATCGGTGCGGTCGCCGGTGCGGTGGCAGGTTGGGAAATTGCGGATAACGCGGTGTCAGAAGCGGGTTTCACGGGGATCGTACTGTGGGTCTTACTGGTACTGTGTTGTTGGGTTCCCATTTGGGTCACGCAGGGCGTCATGCAATGGATAATGACGGCGGCCCTGGGATGGAAAATGACCTTTGGTCAATGGATGCTGCTAACCATGGCCACAATTTTCAGCCTCATCGCGTCCATCTGGCGAGCTTTGGCGGATGATTGAATTCACGGTACCGAACGCTACAATTTTAACACTTATAGAGCCGTCAGTAGACCAATTGGATATTGAAGTCGGACTTAAAAAAGTCGAAAAAAAAATCTGGTCGCTTTGAACGTTGGCCCGGAGTTGTTATACTTCAACAATGGCTAACGCTGCCGTGATGGCTATTGCCCATCGGGGAGCATCCGCTGAAGCCCCAGAAAACACCGTGGCCGCTTTCGACGAGGCAATTCGACTCGGCGCTCGAGCTGTGGAGATGGATGTGCGTCTTTGTAAAGACGGCATTCCCGTTATTCTGCATGATCCGACGGTGGATAGGACCACCAACGGTACCGGGGCAGTGGCTGATCTCACGAGACTCGATTTACTGAGATTCGATGCCGGGTCTTGGAAACATCCGCGTTTTGCCGGCACACGCATTCCGCTTTTAACCGAAGCGTTGCAGGCCGTCAGTGATGACGCCATCGCGGTTTTGGAGCTTAAAGAGGCGATTGACCCGAAGATGCTGCGGCGAATCCTGGATGAATTCGCCCCGCGCGACCGGTGGATCATGCTGAGCTTTGAGTACGAAATTCTGCAAGCCATCCGCAGAGAAATACCGGATGCGGCCCTGGGCCTGCTAAGTGACGAATGGCAGGCGGATTTACCCGAACGTTGTGCCGCGCTGGGCGCGGGTATCTTGGCATTGAATACCGGGGTTCTAAGTATTGAGCGAATCAAGTCCGCCCGCGAACAGCATTTGCGGGTGTGGACGTATACCCCCAACGACGCTGGTTCTGTGGCCGCGTGTGCGGCCATCGGCGTGGAAGGAATTATTACGGATCATCCTGAATTGATCCGCCCGGCGGCTAATCGGAGTTGACTGAAGTGTCAGAAAATGTGGTAGTGGAAAAAGTTGAAAAGCAAGTGACCGGGATGCTGGAAATCACCGACAAAGGCGTCGGGTTTATCCGCTCGGAACAGCGAAAATTTAAACCCGTGCCCGCGGATCCAACCGTTTCCGCGGCCCTGATTGAAGAAGCTCATTTGCGCCCGGGCCTGACCGTCACGGTTAATACCAAGCCGGCGGCACGCGGCCCGGCACCACAAGTAACCGAAATTATCAGCGTCATGGATCAGCCCATGGAGAAATACTGGGCTTTGCCCACTTTCGGGGATATGACGGTCATCGATCCGCGTGAACGGATCCGCCTGGAAACGCCCGGTGGCCCGGACTCCATGCGGATCATGGATATGCTTACGCCCATTGGCCGCGGGCAGCGCGGACTGATTGTCGCTCCGCCCAAAACCGGAAAAACCACTCTGCTTAAACAAATTGCCCATGCGGTATTGACGAACCATCCGGATATGAAGGTCTTTATACTTCTGGTGGATGAACGCCCGGAAGAAGTCACCGATTTCCGGCGCACACTTAATGCCGAAGTCTGGGCAAGTAACAATGATGAAGACGTGCTTTCTCACGTTCGTACCAGCCGCCTGGTTGTTGAACGCGCCCGGCGCATGGTCGAGTTCGGCCATCATGTGATTATCATTCTGGATTCGCTGACTCGCCTGGGACGAGCCTTTAACCATTTTGTCGGCAGCTCCGGACGCACCATGTCCGGCGGCGTGGATTCCGGGGCCTTGTTGGAGCCACGGTCTATTTTTGGTGCCGCCCGGAACATTGAACATGGCGGATCATTAAGCATTATCGCCTCCGCGTTGATCGAAACCGGTAGCCGAATGGATGATTTAATATTTCAGGAATTTAAGGGCACCGGCAATATGGAACTGGTGCTGTCCCGGCGGCTGGCAGAACGGCGAATTTGGCCGGCCATCGATTTGCCGGCATCCGGAACACGCAAAGAAGAATTGCTGCTCGGGCCGGAAGCCACGCGCAAAGTCGCGCTGGTCCGGCGCGAAATGCTCCAGCGTGATCCGGCACAGGGCATGGAGCAGCTCATCCGTATGATGCGGCGCTATAAAACCAATACCGAATTCCTGGCGGCATTCACCCCCGAGCGACATGGCGCACACTCGGGTCGATCCCGCGGTTAAACTCCTTAGGAGCCTGTCGGAGTAATGACCGGGATTGCGACCCGGCCATTGCTCGGACAGGCTCCTATAATCGCCGCCCGCCAAAGCGGACATTTTAACTTTGGCGTGACAAGCGATCCGTGCGCTATTTGCAGGAATCGTAGTTTTTCCTATAATGCTGAATTCCGATGACACCGGGCTGATGAGGCCGGCGGGAGATCGGGATTTTGGATTTGAGGAGTTGGCGGCGATGCCACACATAATTACTGAACCGTGCATTGGCACAAAAGATTCTTCATGTGTAGCGGTATGTCCGGTGGATTGTATCCATCCGCGCAAGGATGAAACGGAATTTGCCCCCGCTACGCAATTATACATTGACCCTGATACCTGCATTGACTGCGGGTTATGTGTTGATGAATGTCCGGTCAAGGCGATTTTCCCGGAAGATGATGTTCCGGAAGAATGGAAAAAATATATCGCCATTAACGCGGAACATTATAAGAAATAAACAACGTATTTGGGCCTGGATTTCAGGGGAAATTTTTTCCGTTGAAATCGGGCGACCACGCGGGAGCACGTAGCCGGCGGATGTCGGCCAACCATCGAACGGACACATCGGCAATGGCGGTCATTGTGGGTGTTTATTGAGCCTGTTCGCGTGACCCGCAAATTGAGGATTTATTCATGGCTACCACCACTCGCAAACCCCGGTTTCAAAGCTTCAGCCGTCCGAAAATACGGATCGGCAAAGTCGCCAGCACCGGCAAAGTCTATGTTGATTACAAAGATACAGAAACACTGAAGAAAATGCTTACGCTCAACGGCAAAATTCAACCGCGCACACGCATCGGCGCGGCCGCGTTTGAACAGCGCATGATCACCGACGCCATTAAGCGGGCACGGTTCATGGCTCTTTTGCCGTATGTCGGCTCGGCCCAGTAATCGCCAATTTCCTAAAGGGCGTTTCAGACTTCCGTGTATGAAAACACTGAAGTCTCCCTGAAGATATGCGCCCCGCAAGGGAAAAAGGACTAAGTGCCTTTGCGCTTGCTGATGGCGGCTTGAATTTGCTGATGAATACGCGGCGCGTTGGGAATCCATTCCCACAGGCTGTTGGGATCAATATCCTTGGAAACCGCAAAGCCAATGGTTCCTAATCCAAGGATATTTTGCGCGGCCGGTTCAATTAGGCGAGCTTCGGAAATGTGCGCCAGACCGGCTTCAAAAATAGTGGGATGCCGTGCCCCTTTTATGGTCACAATGCGGCAGGTCGTAAGCAGATATAGATGGCTCGTCCACTCCATTAACGCATAAATGATACGCACCCCCACGAGTGCTGCGGAAATAATGAGGGCGGTTCGGGGCAGCAGCAGCTCCCCAAAAACTCCGGTACGAATGGTTAAAACCCCCAGTAGTATAACAACTCCGCAAAAGCGGAAACTTGTGGCGATAAGGTACCATAATGACGGACGGACCATCAGAATCACCAGTTCATTACCGCGAAGCAGCGATTCCGGCGAGAGTTTGGCTACACCCGCCTCAATCCGAGCGGCTTCACCAGCGGCCTGATGGAGTCGATTAACCTTAAGCGGGGTCCAGTGGCCCAGAGGACGGCAACGGGTCTTCAACACAGGCGGATCTATAGACCTTTCTGATATCATGACCATAGTTTACCAGATTTTTGTCGGCAAGTAATTTGGCTTGTGTGGCCGATTGGTGTATTCTGTAACGCTTTGCCCGATGCGGACAAAAGTGAGATTGTACCAAAGAGAGGTATCGTAGGATGACAAAGAAGCACCTGTTTACCAGTGAATCGGTCAGTATGGGCCACCCGGACAAGGTGGCGGATCAAGTATCCGATGCGGTACTGGATTCACTATTAAAAGCTGATCCGCTGGCACGCGTGGCCTGTGAGACGCTGGTAACTACCGGCTTGGTGGTGTTAGCGGGCGAGGTAACGGTGCATAATCAGGCTGCCATCGAAGCGCTCAATCGCGCGGAAGATACGGCCCGTGAAGCGATTCGGGAAATTGGGTACGATGATCCCCGGACCGGCTTTGATTACCGCAGTTGCGCAGTATTGCGAGCCTTGCATAGCCAATCCGCGGATATTTCCCGCGGTGTCACCGCCTCGGATGCCCACGAGCAGGGGGCTGGAGATCAGGGCATTATGTTTGGCTTTGCGTGCAATGAAACCAAATCATTAATGCCGCTGCCGATTTATCTAAGCCATCGCCTGGTAGAGCAGCAGGCCAAACTGCGGCGCGAAGGAGCCATCAAGTGGCTGCGCCCCGATGCCAAGAGCCAAGTGACCGTAGAATACCATGACAACAAGCCCCACCGCATTCATACCGTGGTTCTTTCCACTCAGCACACCGAAGAAGCGGTCGATGCAAAGACCGACAGCTTTTCCGATTCCGCGCGTCATGAAATTATTGAGAAAATCATTAAACCGGTCATCATGGCCGAGTGCCCGCAGTTGTGGAACAACCAGATGATTTTCCACATCAACCCCACAGGCAAATTCCTGATCGGCGGTCCGCACGGCGACTCCGGCTTGACCGGCCGCAAGATTATTGTTGATACGTACGGCGGGCGCGGCTGCCACGGCGGCGGTGCGTTCTCCGGCAAGGATCCATCGAAGGTAGACCGCTCGGCGAGTTACATGGCCCGCTATATTGCGAAAAATGTGGTCGCTGCGGGCTTGGCCACCGCTTGTGAAGTACAACTTGGCTACGCGATTGGCGTCGCCGAACCCGTTAGCGTGCTGGTGGATACCGAAGGCACTTCGACCGTTGATGAACAGATCATCAGTGATATGGTACGCAAAGTGTTTCCGCTTAAACCACAAAGCATTATCAAGCATCTGAATTTGCTGCGGCCGATTTACCGTGAAACCGCGCGACATGGCCACTTTGGCCGCGAATTGCCGCAATTTACCTGGGAAGCCACGGACAAGGCCGACGAATTGGCCCGTCTGGCGGGCCTCAAATCCAACCGGTCCGCGGCGGTTGCGACCGTGTGATACCCCAACCGCCATTTGCAACATCCGGCGGATGAGGTTTATAGTAATGCTGCGGCGCGATATTCGTGTGGAAATTATCAGCGGCGTTGTACTAAACCGGAGTTGTCATGGCGGACGCGTTGCGATGGGGTATTCTCGGTACCGGGACGATTGCCGCCAAATTTGCCAAAGAACTTTTGGCCTCGAAGACGGGTCGTCTCGTCGCTGTCGGCAGCCGCAGTGCTGAATCGGCCCAGCGCTTTGGCCGGGATTTTCTTCCTGAAACTCCGATCAACCGTCACAGCACCTACGATGCCCTGCTGGCCGATCCATCCATTGATGTGGTGTACATTTCCACGCCCCATCCCTTCCATGCACAATGGAGCATTCGGGCCGCAATGGCGGGCAAGCACATATTGTGCGAAAAACCGTTGGCATTGAATTATGCCGACGCCATGACCGTGATAGAGGCGGCACGGGTAAATCATGTATTTCTCATGGAAGCCTTCATGTATCGCTGTCATCCGGTGGTGGAGCGACTGATTCAACTGCTGCGCGACGGCGTGATCCGTGATGTGCGCATGATTCACGCCAATTTTGGCTTTCACTGCGCTGTGAACTATGAACATCGTCTGTTAAACAACGCCCTTGGCGGCGGCGGAATACTGGATGTCGGATGCTATCCGGTTTCGCTGGCGCGTCTGATAGCCGGCGTGGCGGCGGGGAAGGAATTTCTGGACCCTGTGCATGTTGCGGCGTCCGGGATTGTTGGGGAAAAAAGCCGGGTCGATGAAATGGCCTCCCTGATCCTTACATTCCCTAATAATATTGTGGCCAATATCAGCACGACCTTGCAGTGCACGCTTAACAATGACATTCATATTTATGGCACCGGCGGCAGCATCTACATTCCCTGGCTTTGGATACCGCAGCCCAAAGGCAACAAACTTTTTATTCGCTGCCCGGGAAAACCCCAGGAAGAAATCACCGTCGACGCTCCAGCCGGGGTTTACACGCTGGAAGCGGATGCGGTGGCCGCCGCTATTGAAAAGCGGCAACTTGAGCCCGCTTGGCCGGCCATGCGCTGGGCTGATACGCTGGAGAACATGAAAACGCTGGATCGCTGGCGGCGAATGGTGGGCGTGACCTATGATGATGAAAAGCCTGAAAATCGTCTTACGCCGCTGCACGGCGGAGCGCTATCGATCCATGAACCCACGGCGATGGAATATGGCCGCGTGCCGGGGGTGGAAAAGCCCGTGTCCCGGTTGATTTTTGGTGTTGATAAAATCAGCATTCATGATTTTCCAATGGCCCAGGCCATGCTCGATGATTACTTTCAGCGCGGCGGCAATACCTTTGATTCGGCTCATATTTACTCCATGGGCGTTTGCGAAAAAGCCTTGGGACGGTGGGCCGCCAATCGCAGTATTCGTGAACAGATCGTTATCATCGGCAAGGGCGCGCATACCCCGGATTGCAATCCCACGGCCCTGACTCGCCAACTCATGGAAAGCCTGGATCGCCTGAAGACTAATTATGTTGATATTTACATGATGCACCGCGACGATCCCGCCGTACCGGTGGAGGAATTCGTTGATGTACTTAATGAGCATAAACGCGCGGGACGCATCCGCGCGTTTGGCGCGTCAAACTGGAGCATTCCACGCATTGAAGCATTTAATTTCAGCGCCCGCACGCGTGGACTGACCGGGTTTTGCGCCATCAGTAATAATTTCAGCCTGGCTCGCATGATTCGTCCGCCCTGGACGGGGTGTATTTCAAGCTCAGACGCAGAGTGGCGGGACTTCCTGAAAGGCAATGAAATTATTCTTATGCCCTGGAGCAGTCAGGCTCGCGGATTTTTTACTGATCGCGCGGCACCGGATAAAACGGCTGATGTGGAGCTGGCGCGGTGCTGGTATTCACCGGATAACTTCCGTCGCCAGGAAAGGGCCCGCGAATTGGCCCGCAAACTGGGTGTCACGCCCATCATCATCGCCCTGGCTTATGTGTTATGCCAGCCATTCCCCACTTTCCCGATGATTGGGCCGGCCACCATTGACGAGACCCGTGAAAGCTGCGCGGCATTAAAAGTTAAACTGACCGTTGAGCAACTGCACTGGCTGAATCTGGAAAGATAATTGGCCCGTTTTCCACTTTGCAATGACCGGCGATATAATCCTCAAGATGATTGTACTGATTGATAATTATGACTCCTTCACCTACAACCTCGTGCAGCGGCTGGGAGAAATTGATGCCACGCGCGTCATAGAAGTTGTGCGCAACGATAAAATTTCCATTGAACAGATCGAAAAGTGGCAGCCGGAAAAAATTATTATCTCTCCCGGCCCATGCACGCCACGTGAAGCAGGCATCAGCAATGACGTGCTCAAGCACTTTGGCCCACGGCTGCCGGTTCTGGGCGTTTGCCTGGGCCACCAATGCATCGGTCACGCGTTTGGGGCCGTTGTGGAACGAAATTATCGGCTTATGCACGGCAAGACTTCGCCGATCTACCATCATAATCAGGGCCTTTTTGCGGGACTTTCAAACCCCTTTGATGCCGCACGATACCATAGCCTGGTCATCCGCCCCGGTACGTTACCCGATGACTTTACGGTGACCGCCTGGACGGAAGAAAAAGAGATCATGGGCGTGCAGCACAAACGCTGGCCGCTGTACGGCGTGCAGTTTCATCCGGAAAGTTTTCTCACACCGGAAGGTTACACGCTGCTGGCAAACTTTCTCAAAATCCCGATGAACAACGCCTCGAGTCCCGTCAAAGCGGCATAGTCCGCAAGATGAGGATTCGTCGTTGCCAATTCCCAGGCTTCACGCATAACCTTCTGACTAATGAAATACGCCATCGGGCCAGCGCCGCAGCCAGGATGGCCCGATGGGTTTGACCGCTACAGCTCCGGGTGCCCGGATATGGCAACGTTCCAACAGAGAGCCTTCCTGCAGATATAACGTGCTAAGAGCGTCGAGATAAGCCACATTGGCCTGGGCCTGCGCCAGGCGTGCAGCCAGCAGGTTTGATTGCGCCAGCGATACCTGAATGGCCGTGCTTTCGCCAACTTTAAATTCGCCTTGCGTTGCACGTAATGTTTCCGCTTGCGCTTCAGTGGTCGCGGCGGTTGCGGTAATCTGTTGTTTGTCGGTCTCGGCCTGAATATACGCGGTGCGAACGCTTAATTCCACGGTGCGAACCGTATTGGCTAACGCGGCCTCTTCCTGATCGCGGCTTAGAACCGCACTTTGATAATTGGCGGTCGGAGTGCGATTAAAAATCGGATAATTGAACGACAAGCCCCCGACAAGCTGATAGGCGGATCCGTTAAGATTTTCGCTCGCCGGACCAAAAGATTCAGCGTAGCCGGTTTTTCCAAAGGTGATAAACATATTCAGCACCGGCAGCAGACCGTTGCGCGTTTGAATGACCGATAAATCCCCTTGTTCGATCTGCAAACGCGTTTGATTAAGAACCGGACTCATTTTCAAGGCCAGTTCGGTATGCTCCTTCAGGGGCGCGGAGGGGCCACCAGGGATATATGGCAAGGTAGTAAGATCCAACTGGTCCTGCCAGAACGGACGATCCGCCGGCGCTATAAGGCTCAATAAATTAAGCCGCGCGATTTTCATGGCACCGACCGCACTGACTAATTGTTCGCGCGTCACGGCGGTTTGGGCTGCGGCTGGCGCAAATTCCGACGGCGACGTGCGGCCCACGCGAATAAGCTCTTTGGTTTGATCCTCCTGTTGTTGGGCCACGTTCAAAGCCGTTTTCAAAATGTGCACGTTCTGCTGCGCCAGCGCATAGGCCCAGTAGGCTTGGACGACATCGTCGGTGATGGTGAGCGCTTCTCCACGTAATTGATAGTCCGAGATTTTTTTGCCGATTTTTGCGCTTTCAATCCCGGCCAGATTGGCTTGCAGATTACCGCCCTGCAAGAGCGCCTGGGTTACGGTTATTGAACCATTGACCGTTGTGGATTGACCGCCACCGTTCTCACCATCGTTGAGGCCGGAATTCATGGTTGCGGAAATAGATGTACCCGTTGGCAATTTTTCGTTCAGGCCGACATTGGCGTTTCCGGAATCAGTGGTGCCAAAATGCTGGCTGCCGGGGATATAACCGCCGCTTGCGGTGACGTATCCACCACTGGTGGGCACGCGATTTTTAGATGCCTGAACCCCGGCTGTCACTGTCGGATCAAACGCGCCGCGCTGGGCCACAATTTGTTCCTCGGAAAGTGCGGGATTGTATCTTTGCACCAGCAACGTGGGATTATTTTTTAAGCCGATTACCAATGCGTCGGCCAAGGACAGCTTGATAAGTTTTCCACTGCTGGCAAAATGCTCGCCCGGTTGCACGGCCGGCGTGGCTGAACCAGGCGGCAAAGCGGAAGATAATTCTTTTACGGATGTTTGCGTGGCCGCTCCGGATTCAATGGCCTGCTGATGGGCGATTGCCGAGTGCTGATAATTTTGAAAGCCACCAGAATCAATACTGGCGCAACCGCACAAACTCGCTATCGTACTGAAGGCCGCCACAGCACATAAGGACCGCTTTACCCGCGGGCCATTAAAGATGATCTGAGTTTTGCGGACCGGAGAGAACGGTTTATTCATATCGGAGAGCCTCAATGGGATTAAGCCCGGCGGCACGTCGGGCGGGGTAATAGCCGAAGAAAATACCAATCGCGGCGGAAATGGACAGGGCAAGAATGACCATGTGCGGCTCAACCTGTCCGGAAAAATTCCGGAACTTAACGTAATGCGCCGCCACCACGCCCACCGCCACGCCAATTAGTCCGCCCATTAAACTTACCAGCACCGATTCAATAAGAAACTGCCGGAGGATATCACGCCGTCTGGCCCCGATGGCTTTACGGATACCGATTTCCCGCGTGCGTTCGGTGACCGTCACCAGCATAATATTCATAATGCCGATCCCCCCTACCAGAAGCGATATTCCCGCTACCGATCCCAGAAACATGGTAAATGCTCCGCCGATATTGTTGGCCATCTGAATAACCTGCAACTGATTGGAAATCCAAAAATCATCTTCATCGCCTTTGATCAGGGAATGTCGAATACGGAGAATTTCTTCCGCCTTATTCTGCACGGGAGTAAGATCTACAGCATGGTCGACCTGCATGTCAATATGATTTAATGCCACCGCCCGGCCCATGAGTTTGGTCATCGCCGTCGTGTAGGGCAGCAGTACCTGATTGTCCGGATCAAACCAGCCGTGGCGGCCCTTGGGCACCAGTACACCGACAACCTGGAATCGCTCCGTACTGATGGTAATCGTATGGCCCAGCGGATCCTGTGATCCGAAGAGGCGAGTCGCCGTTTCAGGGCCGATGACCGCCACAGATGCCCGGTCACGGGTATCAAAATCGTTGAACATGTGCCCGCTCTGCACCTGAAAGTCATGGATGATAATATAGGTTGACGCGCATCCAATGATATTGCAATACGTTTCATTGGTGCCCCACTTTACTGGATCCCCCGAAGTTACCACAGGCGAAACATATTTAACGCCCGGAATCGACAGCATGGCATGGGCGTCGCCGAGCGTCAGTGGTTCGGCGGCACCGTTGAGCACCGGCGGAATTTTCGGATTATGTGGGAAGATGGTAATGGTGTTTTTCCCCATACGGGAAACCCATCCGAGAATGCGTGATTTGGCACCGTTGCCCAGTGCCAGCATCGCGATAACCGCCGCCACACCGATGATCATACCCAGCATGGTCAGTATGGCGCGCAGTTTATTAGCCAACATGCTGCGTAAGGCAATTTTAATTGTTGTCCAGAAAAGCATGGTCAACCTTTCAAAAATCAGTGGTGATGCGGCGTCCACATGCTTGATGAGACACCGAGATGGATCAACACTTTCTGCCCGGGTTTCAGTCCGTGGAGCACCTGCCAATCCAGATCATTACGCTGTCCCAGCGTGACGGGCTTAAATATCTGCTTCCCATCCGGCTGCACAACCGTAACGGTATCTTCATTATTTTGAATCACTACCGCTTGCAGTGGAATGTAGATGACATTGGGCAATTTATCGGCAAAAATATCAACATTGGCCGTCATGCCCGGTTTGAGCAACTGTTTTTGCGCCCCCACAACTTCAATTTTTGCCTGAAACGTGACGATGTTGCTGGTAGAACCGCTGGTGCTGCTGGTGTTTTGATCTTGAATGGATTCCGGAGCAATCAGCGCAACGCGGCCGGGAAATATTACGCCCGGTGCCCCGGCGGCGGTGATCTGTACTTTATCCCCGATTTTCACATGGTTGATATCACTTTCATTCACAGTAGTGTTGATATAAATATGAGATGTATCAACCAGTGTCATCACGGTTGTTCCGCCGCCGACATTGTTGGTAGCGGACGCGATGACCTGCCCCTGCTGTACATCCACGTTGGCCACATAGCCGGTAAACGGAGCCGTCACTTTACAATAGCCCAGGTTGGTGTTCGCCTGATCCAGACTGGCTTGGGCTTTTTGAACCGCGACTTTATCCAGCTCCACATTGAGCTTCTGAAGTTTGACCTGCAAGGCCTGTTGTTTGAGCTGCATGATCTGCACCTCGGCGAGTCGTTGAGCCTGCTGATCTCTTACCAGCGTGGTGTAATCCGTGTCGTAGGTCTGCTGGGCGGCGAGATTTTCCTTTAATAATGTGGCATCGCGCTGGACATTCAACTTGTCATTTTTCACTTGTGCTTCCGCCGACAGCAAATTGGCTTCGTCGGTTTGACGCGTGGTAATCAGGTTTTGTTCCGCAATCTGAAAACTAAGTTCAGCAGTATTTAAAGTCAATTTGGCCTGCTCAAGATCCTGATTGGCGATGTTAACCGCCTGAAGCTCCAATGTGGGGTCAACCGTAAGAATCACCTGCCCCTTTTTTACCAAATCACCAATTTGAATCTGCTCATCGGGATTGCTGGCGCTCAATGGCAGGCTGGTAATTTCGCCGCCCGCCTGACATTTAATATCGACGGTTCGATTCGCCAGCACATTTCCAGTGGCATACACATGGACGGTCAAGGTGCCTTTTTGGACGACCGCTGTCTGCATATTTTGTGCGGCTGGAGCGCCCGTGGCGTGATAATGCTGATACGCAACGGCACCGATTACCACGACCGCGATAACTCCGATGAGTATTAAACCTTTTTTCATCCGTACCTGTTCCGCTTGTCGCGGCTCCTATGTTGAGGATTCCCTAATTCCATTTTGCTCAAACGCTCCGCATGCCGAGCTTATCCCGCCTGGGCCACCAGTTGTCTTGCCGAGCGATTATGCTCAATAATGTCGACAATCTGCCCGTCACGAATCTGCACCTCGCGCCGGCAATGCCGGGCCACGTTCGAATCGTGCGTAACAATAACAATCGTGCGGCCCTGGTCATTAATTTTGTGAAACACGTCCAGAATTTCCTTGCCCACCCGCGAATCGAGATTTCCCGTTGGCTCATCCGCCAGAATGATCGCCGGGTTTGTGACGATCGCCCGGGCAATGGCCACACGCTGGCGCTGGCCGCCAGATAGCTGCGTGGGTTCATGATGCATGCGATCAGCCAAGCCCACGGCCTCCAAGGCCTTCCGGGCCGCGGCTTTGGCATCTTTATGCGCGGAATACAAAAGCGGTAATTCAACATTTTCCAGCGCCGAAAGCCGGGGCAATAAATTAAAATTCTGAAATACAAACCCGATCAGACGATTACGAATATCCGCCAGTTTATCGCCGGTAAGTTTGGATACATCCTCGCCGGAAATAACGTACGTTCCCGCGTCAAAATCATCAAGGCACCCTAAAATATTCATCAATGTTGATTTACCGCTGCCGGAAGGCCCGGTGATTGCCACCATGTCGCCTTCTTGGATCGATAAATCAACTTTATTAAGGGCCAGAACTTCAGTTTCGCCGAGCATATACCGTTTAACCATGCCGCGAATTTCCAGAAGCGCAGATTTATTTTTTAATTCAACCATGACAACAACCCGTTCCGGTTCCTTTATGCCCCTAAACAGGCAAAACAACCATATTCCGTGATCCGGCGCATAACCGGAAATCCACAGTATACACGGTTATCGATAAACTTCGCCACGCGCAAAATCGCGCCGCCGCCGAAAAAATCCGGCAACACTTATCCCTTGCTGGTATAACGGGGCAGATCGCCGGAAGTTGCAGATGCCGAAAAAATATTTTTCAGAATACGATGCGCATAAAGTCTACTACTGCCACGCTGTGATTCCACGCACGCCCTAGCTCTCTGCCCCACCGCATACGCCTGGTCAGGATGCTTCAGCCAGTTTTCCAAAAGATTCTGCATCTCCGGGGCGTTTTGCACCCTGACACCGCCCCCCCCGGCCGTGAGCAATGCCACCGTATCGGAAAAATTAAACGTGCTAGGCCCGAAACAGCACGGTTTGGCCAGCGCCGCCACCTCAATCATGTCACTACCACCCAGATCTACCATCGAACGTCCCGAAAATACCACAAAGGCCAAACTGTAGAGCTTCTTAAGCTCCCCCATGGTATCTAATACGATTACTTGCCCGCTTTGGGTCGATAGCCGCGCGTTTCCACCGTCGTCCGGCCGTTGTGTGCGCAAGACTGGTTCAAGGCCTGCCTGCACAATGGCCGCAATTACTTGACCGATAACCTCGGGTTTGCGCGGCGCGATCGCGAGTCGTAAATCGGGCCAATTGTTCCTTAGCGATTGATAGACCGATAAAAGTATGGCTTCCTCGCCTGGGCCGGTAGAGCCAGCCACAAATAATCGGTGATCACTCTGAACGCCCAACGCAGCCGCCATAGCCTGTGCTCCGGGAATCTCATCCGCGAAATCCGCGCTGTCATATTTCATGCTGGAAATGACCTCAATGGTCGCAGCCAAGGCCCCCAAATTCGCAAATCGCTCCGCAATTTCCGGCGTTTGCACACCTACGTGAGCCACCTGTCGCAACATCCTTTGCATCACAGGTCGGATCATGCGATAACGCTTAAAGGACCGGGCGGTCATCCGCCCATTGATAATTTCAACAGGAATTGACCTTCGGTGTGCCAAGGCCAGGAAATTCGGCCAAGTTTCCAGCTCCACCAAAGCGATGAATGATGGATTTATGGTGTTGAGAAATTTTCGCACGGCAAACGACAAATCCAGCGGATACCGCACCGCGACCACCCGCGATCCCGGATGAGGCGGATATAAAGCCAGCGCCCGCGCCATGCCCGTATCCGTGGTGGTGGAAATAATTACCACCAGCATCTGATCCCCGTGGAGCAACTCTTCCACAAGTTTGCGCGTGGATAGCAACTCCCCAACGGATACGCAGTGAATCAGCACGCGATGCTGTCCGCCGGCAGTCTGCAAAATAGTACAAACGTCATCGGGAATTCGCCCCAGACGGCCTGACCAGTCGGTGCGATACTTGCCGGTCCGCCGGCTTTTTATCAGCAGAAACGGGGCCGCCAGCAGCAGTCCAATGACGTATAAAATGTCCAGAATCCATGGCATATTCCGGGCATGATAAGATATTTTCCCAGTTCCGGCATTCTTGGCCGGAAGTTATCTCGATCTGCCGGGGTTAGTCGCCGTAGAAAATTGGTTCAATAGCTGCGTAATCTGATCACGTCGGATCGAATTCAACCAGATTCTTGTACCATCCGCGCTGCAATCCACCCAGTCCAATTGCCGCAGGTAAGCCAAGGTGGGTGTCAAGTTTGCCGGCTCTTCCCCGGGCTTCAATAGATCGGCGGTGGCCACTCCGCGATCACGTGCGGCCAGCTTAACCATGACTTCCGAGGCGCGAGGGCGGTCGGTATTGGCGGAAAGAACCTGCAAGAGTTTGCGTAAAGGCATCGCCCGCACGACCATACGAGGCCCGAAAAAAAAAGGTCGAATCAGCCAGTGTTCCACATCTGCCTGATCGTCATTGAGTTGCAGCCCCAACGGCCCAAAACTCTGCAGATCCAGTTCTGTTTCCATCACGGAAACCACCCGGCGGCCATCATCGTCTTCACGCGTGCGAATAATAGCCGCATCTGGCGCGATGTTGGATTTTTCGCGGAGCAGCAGCAGTGGGACAAACAACGCCGTGAAGAAAAGCACACAAGCCAGCCAGCCGACCCACGATCCTGATCCGCTGGAAAACTGCCGATAGGCAAAATAAGCCATGGATCCCAACAGGACAGGCAATATCAAACTCAAGGCTATGCCGATAACCAGCATCCAGAGCAACTCTTTGTCGCGCGCTTGTTCACGGCGCTTCAGCATCTCGGCAATCGCAACTAATTCCATTCCAGCCATTTTTGCATTGTCGATAAAGCGTTGGCGCGAATCAAGTGTGTCACAAACATTTTGCATAATTACCTGTTCGGTTCGATACCGGCAGTGCCTTGAATGGAAAGCCGATTTTTTCGTGGATAACGGTTTACCCCACCGGTTGCCGACCGGGCCGCCAGGACCAACTGCCGGTGCCGGCCGTTTCATCGCCCGAAAAATCTACGGCGGCGTATGTGCGATAGCGGCTGCACGGATCACGCGGGCTGACCACCTGCATGGCCTGCTCGGTTATGAACCTGGCCTGTATTTCCAAGGGGGCATTGCCATAGCCAAATTGGAGGCAATCGTTGATATAGCGTTTGATATAATTTTCCGATCCTCCAAGTTCTTCCATTTGTGCCACATGCACCAGATGGTGCAAAAGGACGGATCGATCTTTGGCATAGAGCCGTCGAATGATAATGCCGTAACCGAAGGTCATCGCGCTACTGTCGGGACGAATCAATTGTAGTCCCGGAGCGAGTTTCTGCATTAAACCAATACCGTGAACTTTAATTTCCTCCACAGCCATCACTCGAACTCTGCCGGGTTTTTGTACGCCGGCAAGCCCGGCATCTCTGGCCTGCGCGCCGGTCAAAGGAATGCCATTTCGCTGTATCGTCGCTTCTTCACAGACAAACCACCGTTGAATATGCGGCATAACAACAGGGAACAGTGATGCTAATTCGGCATTGACCATAAAATCTTACTCCGATGCAAAGAGTGATCGCGATTGCATCTTCGTAATGTTTATCGGCATAAATCGGCGGTTAAATCTAAAGACAATGCTGGAAAAACCGTATAACACGGCCCATAACCACGAGGAGTCTGGCCGCGCAACGGCGGGGACTATGACGGATGCCGGGGGATAACGTACAGGTTTATGATCCAGTATACGGCACACGAAAAAGGCCGGGGGCTGTTAGAATATTGCTTGCCGGCTATAATCTTTTATAAATTGCGTGGATTATGATGATGTTTAATTTATCGCACACGTCCGAAAACATGAGCCGTTTGGCACGCGCCCCAAGTGCCCCGAGCCAGTAGCGTCCGGCCCGGTTTTTGCTGTGGGTTGATTTGCCGCGTGGGGGCGGTCGACGGCGTGTTGTGGGCGGT